>JBASVF010000290.1:0-22217 GCA_049275795.1 Desulfomonilia bacterium | reverse complement strand
TCGGGACCATCATCATCGGCGACGAGACAGCGGTTGAGGACGGGGTGGTCATCCACACGCCCTCATCGGTGATCGTCGGCAGGGCGGTTACCATCGGCCACCTGGCACTGCTGCACGGCAGCGAGGTAGGGGATTATGCGGTGATTGGGATGCACTCGACCCTGGGAGACAACTCGCGCGTGGGCGAGTGGAGCATCATCGCCGAGCATTCGCTGGTGAAGAAGAACCAGGAGGTGCCTCCGGGCAAAATCTACGCAGGTGCGCCTGCAATCGAAAAGGGCGATGTCACGGAGGGCTACCGCGAGATCATGCTCGCGGGCAAGCAGATGTACCTGGACCTGGCGGCGAGGTACCGGTCCTCGCTGGTCTTGCTCAAGCATCCCGATCCCGCCTGATTCCGGCCTCTGTTCCCTCCAGGCCGGGGCGGCCCCTGCTCGGGGGGATGAGCGAGAGCTCCCAAGGCGTTGCTCATTGATCGTCCCGGGCGTTTCTTGCGTTCCGTGCCAGGGCAGCCCGGCCATGTATCGGAGCCCGTGACTCACGGGACGGGTACTGCGCCACGAGGCGGCCCCCGCCCTCCTCATCGTTCGGGAAGCTCCGCCCTCGTTCATCAGACGGCCGGAGAAGGCGCCGGCAATGGCATTGGCCTAAAGGGCAAACCCTCGAACCGGCTTGAACCGCAGGCTATTGGGATATGTGATCCTGTCCCATCCGGGTCCTGCAGGGAGCAGACCGAGACCGCAGGTCCGGTACGAAAGCGGGCGGCCGGGAAGAATTTTGGCACCGGCGGCCTCTGGCATACGCAGCCGAGGGCGGCTATTGACCCTTCGGGAGGGCCTTCTCATCCTCCTCGAGCCGCTCGAGCTCGCGGACGATCTCTTCGAGCGGCGGGTGTCTGTCGATCTCGTAGACCCGGATGAACCGGATCACGCCGTTCTTGTCCACGATAACCACGGTCCTGTCCGCGGTGCCGTCTGACCTCAGCACCCCGTACCTGGCTGCAACCTCGCCATGGGGCCAGAAATCGGAGAGCACCGGGAACCACAGGCCCTCCATCTGCGAGGTCCAGGCGCGGAGCGTGGGCACGTTGTCGGTGCTTATGCCCAGGATCACCGCGTTGTGGCGCTTGAACAGGCTTTCGGTGATGGCATACCCGGGCCACTGGTCCGAGCACACCGGGGTCCAGGCCGCCGGGATGAAGGAGATCACCACGTTGCTCCTGCCGCGGAAGTCGGACAGTGATATCTCTTTGCCGGAGATAGACTCCAGCCTGAAGTCAGGGGCCGTATCTCCTGCTTTCACCTTGAGTTCGCTGTCGATCGGCTTGAGCTTCCGGGCCTCTTCGAGATCCTTCCCGGAAGGCTCTCCGGGAACGAGCACAACAGTTGCCAGGAGAACGAGCGCTGCCAGACGGAGCATCCTCTTCATGTCTTTTACTCCTGTTTTGCTCCCGCGCTACAGGCCCGATGCGCGGGCGATCTCCTCGAGAAATGCGCCGGTGTCGGTGAAGCCTCCGGACTGGGAGTAGACGAGCTCCCGCAGGGCCCCATCGCGAAGACGCAGCACAAAGTAATGCGGGGTCCTGATCCCGCCCAGCGAACCCAAGGCCGCAGCAGTCCTGTCGTCGAAGAGGGGGAAGGGCGGCGCATACTTCTGCCTGAATATGTCCACCTCGAAGGCCGAATTGCCCACGCCGATGCCGATCAGCTTTATCCTGCCCCGGTACTTGTCAGAGCCCTCGATGGCGTGAAAGAGCTCGTTGGCCTTCGGCGCGTGCTTCTGGCAGTGGGGGCAGTACATGCTGAAGATCTCCACGATGAGGACCTCGGCGCCGATCCTCCCGAGGGTCGTGGTTTCCTGCTTGCCGCACAGCCCGAGGTACTCCCGGTTGCTCTCATTCTCCGGCACGTGCAGGGATAAGGCGGTTCAATGCCTCGAAGTGCGCATAGGTCGGTTCCTGCGCTCTCAGCCCTGCACTCCCCGCCAGGACCGCAGCAACCATCAGGCAAGCAATCCGGGATCCTCGCATGAGTTCCATCCCTTCACACCCGGCCGCGGCGCCGGGGTACAGCCGGAGCCCATAGGGCCGCCGCGGCCGGGGGTACCTCTACCAGTTCTCGCCCAGGAGCTCGAAGTGGTCCCTGGGGTGAGCGCAGGCCGGACAGGAGGCCGGCGCCTCCTTCCCGGTATGGAGGTATCCGCAGTTGCGGCACCGCCATACCACCTCGGTATCCCTTGCGAATACCCTGCCCGCCTCGATGTTGGCCGCCAGGTCGCGGTAGCGCTTCTCGTGCTGCTTCTCCGCCACGCTGACCGCTTCGAACACCCGGGCGATGGCCTCGAACCCCTCTTCCCGCGCGACCGCCGCAAATCCCGGGTACATGCTCGAGTGTTCGTGGAATTCGCCGTCAGCCGCTGCCTTGAGGTTCTCCAGGGTAGTGCCGATGACTCCTGCCGGGAAGCTCGCGGTTATCTCGAGCTCGCCGCCCTCGAGAAACTTGAAGAACCGCTTCGCGTGCTCCTTTTCCTGGTTCGCGGTCTCCTCGAAGATGTCGGCGATCTGCACGTAGCCCTCTTTGCGGGCCTGGCTCGCGAAATAGTTGTAACGCATCCGCGCCTGGGACTCCCCCGCAAAGGAAGCCAGCAGGTTCTTCTCAGTTCTGGTGCCTTTGAGTTTGCCCATACAAAGTCCTCCTTGCTGTATTCGTGTTCTGTTCTTAATCCGATCCAGAGCCGTTGACGGAGGCCCTGGCTGCACATCCCGGGCATACCCCGTAGATGTCCAGGGTAAAGCCATTCACCACGTAGCCGCTGGTCCGTGAGGTCTCCTCCAGAAGAGTTCCCGGATCTACCCCCGCAGGAGCGGGAATGTCGTCCATCCGGTCGCATACCGTGCACCGGATGTGCTGGTGGTCGTCGGTGACCCCGTCGAATCGCCTCTGGCCCAAGCCCATGTCGAGCTTCCTGATGGAGCCCTCCGACGCGAGCATTTCCAGGTTCCGATAGACCGTTCCCAGGCTGATGTGCGGCAGGCGCTGCCTCACCTTCTCATAGAGCTCGGCCGCGCTCGGGTGCTCACGCGACTTCTGGAGCTCTTCAAGGATAATCCGCCTCTGGCGCGTCATTCTGGGCATCGTTTTCCATAACGACCCATTCCATTCCCAGAGACGGCCTTCATTCACCGTCCCTTGGCATGGTCGTTAATAATACTTATTATCAACTGGCAGGCTCGAGTCAAGCCCCGGGTGCGCTCGTTCAACTTTCCCTTGAGCACCAGCCTCGGATCACTTCTTGTCGTACCCCTTGAAGCCTATGAACTTCTTGAGGATGTTCCCGGCAAAGAACCGGGCCTCGTCCAAGTCTGCGCTGTCTGGATGCGACTGGGCCGATTGGGCTTCCATGGCCCATGCCCGGTGCTCGGGCTTGTTCATCAGCTCCTCGATGATCGAGGGCTCCACCTGGCCCCGGCAGGTAAACGAGCCCAAGACCTCGGCCTTCACCAGACTCACCGCATTGTCGAGTGCTTCCTTGGGCATCCGGCCCTCGGGCAGGGCCCCGTGGGTGGAAAACAGGGCAACCTTGGCCTCGCGAGGTATTTTCTTCAGGAAATTCTGAGCGGCTACGGGCACGCTGTGGGCGTGGACCGGGAATCCGCAGAATATCAGGTCATAGCCCTCGGGATTCTCGACTTCCTTCATGGGCCGGATTTCCTTGCCTTCCTTGTCCACGGCATCAAAGATCGCCTCTGCCACCTTCTTCGTATTGCCCGACTTCGAATAATATGCAACGAGTATCTTCATGAAAAACCTCCCTCTTTGCTCTCCCTTTCAGATAACGATTCTCACAAAAAATGCAAGGTCTTCTTGAAAACTTACTTTCCTGAAGATCGCGCCGGACCGGTTCGATCTCCCCTGCATGAGCCGTCTCCCGGGGCTTTCATGCCCATGCCGGCGTAAAAAGCATGAAACTCATGGAAAAATTTCCCGTCATAGCCTATCATATCCTGCATGTCTGGAAGTGAATCCTTACAGGAAATCACCGAGTCCGGCCTCGATTCCTTCATCGGGCAGCCGCTGGCGGTCCTGCTCTTCACCTCGCCGTGGTGCAGCGCGTGCAAAAAGATGTACCCCGCGCTACTCTCCCTTTCCGAAAAACTCAAGCAGCGTGCCAGCTTCGGGATCATGGATATTTCCAAAAGCCCTTCGGCGAGCTTGCGCATGCAGGTTTTCAGCGTGCCCACAGTGATCGTGTTCAGGGCCGGCCGCGAGGTGAAGCGTCTCCAGGGCCCCGCCACCGAGGCGGCGATCTCCGGGGCGCTGGAAGAGGCGCTATGAGCTGGGATATCCTTGCAGGCTTCGAGGCCTCCCTCGCCGGCGCATCGCCCATGGCGTATGTCATGGCCTACCTGGCCGGGGTGCTGGTGAGCTTCACGCCGTGCATCTACCCGGTGATACCGGTGACGGTTGCGTACATCGCCTCTCAGAACGCGGGCTCGCACACCAGGGGTTTCACCCTGTCGCTGGTGTACGTGCTGGGGACCTCGTTCACCTACACGGTGCTAGGGTTTGTCGCCGCAATGACGGGCCAGCTCTTCGGGCAAATCCAGGCCAGCCCCTGGACCTACTTCCTGGTGGCGAACATCTGCATCCTCATGGGACTTTCCATGCTCGGGGTGTTCACCCTGCCACTGCCGGGCTTTCTCAGTCGGGCCTCCGCGCATCCGGGAAGAGGATTCCTGGGCGCTTTTCTCCTGGGCGCATCCATGGGCCTGGTGCTGGGGCCCTGCACGGCGCCGGTGCTCGGGGTGCTCCTCGGCTACGTTGCCACGCGGCAGGACCTGCTCTTCGGCACGAGCCTGCTGTTCACCTTTGCCTTAGGCATGGGAACCCTGCTCATCGTCCTGGGCGCCTTCACCGGGCTGCTTGCGCGCATCCCCAGGGCGGGAGGGTGGATGGTCACCGTCCAGAAGATCTTCGGCTGGACGCTCATAGCCCTTGGTGAGTACTTTCTCATCACTGCAGGGCAACTCATGATCTAAAAAAGGAGCCTATCCATGATACGAAAGATCGTTGCCGGTATGGCACTCATGCTCATGGCTGCCCTCCCCATCGCCTCGTGCAACGAAGGGGGCCCGGGCGGCAGGCCGCCAGTATCCTTCGGCGAGGCGCCGGGCTTTTCCCTCAAGGACCTCTCGGGGAAGGTCCACCACTTCGAAGACTACCGGGGTAAGGTGGTGCTGCTGAACTTCACCACGACTTGGTGCCCTACCTGCAGGCGGGACGTCTCCAAGCTCAAGAAGACCTACGACCGCTGGCGGGGCCCGAACTTCGAGCTCCTGTCCATCTATCTCGAGGAGAGCCCCGAAAAGGTGTCCTCCTTTGCCCGCTCCTATGATCTGCCCTACCCGGTGCTGCTCGATACCGAGGGAACGATCGCCCGCCGCTACCAGGTCAGGGGCGTGCCCACCAAGGTCATCGTCACCCCCGAAGGCAACATGGTGTGCTGGATGTGCCAGGACGTTGACAAGATCCTGGAAGGGCTGCTCAAGCGGAAGTGAGGACAGGTCACTCCGAAGGCAGCAGCGACCCGGCCACCTTTACCGCTTCCACGCCGTCCGCGGCGTAGTGGGCGCCGATGGCCCGGGCGAAGGCCCTGGTCACCACCGCTCCTCCTACCAGGAACGGGCAGGTGACCCCGGCTTCGCGCGCCTTGCGGATGACGCCCTCCATGTGCGCCATGGTGGTGGTCATGAGCGCCGAGAGCCCAACGATGTTGGGCTTATGACGCAGGGCCGCCTCGACGATTTCCTCGTCCGACACGTCCTTGCCCAGGTCGATCACCTCGAACCCGTGGTTCTTGAGCATGAGCGCGACGATGTTCTTGCCGATGTCGTGGATGTCGTCCTTGACGGTTGCCAGAACAATGGTGCCCTGTTTTTTCAGGCAGGCGTCTCCGGCCTCGAGCAGCGGCTCGAGGTGCTCGAACCCCTTCTTCATGGCTTCCGCGCTCGCGATGAGCTGGGGCAGGAAGTACACCCTGTCCTCATAGAACCTTCCCACCTGCTGGATGGCCGGGACCATGGCCTTCTCGACGAGCAGCTGGGGGCTCGCCCCTGAAGAGAGCGCGGCATCGATGATCCCGGTAATCTCATCGCGGGAGCCCTCGAGCACCGCGTTGCCCACCAGCTCCACAGGGGAGCGATTCGAAGGCCGCTGTTCGGCGCCCTCACCAGCGTTCTTCGGAGCGGCGCCGCCAAAGCCGGCGATGTATGCCCTGGCCTGGGGATCCCGGGCCATGAGCACGTCGGAGGCGCGCTTGAGGTGCATGAGCTCCTCGCTCATGGGGTTGGCGATTGCCATGGTCAGCCCGCACGAGCCTGCCATGGCCAGGAAGGCCGCATTGATCCACCTGCGCTCGGGCAGCCCGAAGGAGACGTTGGAGAGCCCCAGCACGGTGCGGACCCCAAACTCTAGAGAACACCACCGGATCGTCTCCAAGGTCTCCACGGCAGCCTGTGCATCTGCCGAAACGGCCATGGTGAGCGCATCCACCACGATGTCGTCCTTCGTAAACCCGAGGGCCTGGGCACGCTCGAAGACGTCCAGGACGATCTGCCGACGCTCGCGCGAGCTCCTGGGAAGCGCTCGTCCGGCCAGGGGCAGGAGGATGAACATGGCGCCGTAGCGGGCCGCGGCATTGAGCAGCCTCTCCAGCTTGTGCTCCTCGCCCGAGATGGAGTTGATGAGCGCCCGGCCCGGGTAGATTCTCAGGGCCTTTTCCATGGCCTCGGGCACGGAGGAATCGATGCACACCGGGGCCTCGCTTGCCACCGCGAGCGCACTGACCGCTTCCGCCAAGGTGCGGGTCTCGTCGATGCCCGGCATGCCCACGTTCACGTCCAGGATGGACGCGCCCCTGGCCACCTGCTCACGGGCGTAACTCTTGACCAGGGTCATGCGCCCGGCGAGCAGCTCTTCCTGGAGGTCTTTCTTGCCCGTGGGATTTATGCGCTCCCCGATGATGAGGATCGGGCCCTGCCTCTCGAGGCTCACCGCCCCGCGCGCAGAGCTCAAGGCCGCGAGCCTGCTCGAGGGTCTCGAGGCGGCGGGTATTCGCCTGGCCTCCGCCGAAAGCTCGCGGATGTGGCCGGGCGTGGTCCCGCAGCACCCGCCGAGAAACCGTACGCCTGCGGCGGCAAACCTTGCGGCAAAGCCGGAGAACTCTCGGGGGGCCATGGGAAACACGGTCCTGCCGCCCTTCAGGACCGGCAGCCCCGCGTTGGGTTTCGCGGCCAGGGGTACCCTGGCATAGGGGGCCATGGCCTCGATCAGCGGGATCATGCCCTCGGGCCCGGCGGAGCAGTTGCACCCCACCGCATCGGTGCCCAGGGCCTGGAGCGTCACCAGCGCCGAGACCGGGTCGGTGCCGCTCAACGTGCGGCCGCTATCCTCGAAGGTCATGGTGACCAGGGTGTATAAGTCGGTGAGCTCCCGTACCGCGATCAGCGCGGCCCTTGCCTCCTGGATATCCACCATGGTCTCGATCACCAGGAGATCGACTCCCCCCTCCAGGAGCCCCTGGATCTGCTCCCTGAACACCCCGACCGCCTCTTCGAAATCGAGGTCGCCGAACGGCTCGACGAACCTGCCCGTGGGACCGATGTCTCCTGCCACGAGGCAGCCCCCGCCGATGGCCTGCCTGGCCAGCCGGGCCAGGTCGCGGTTGATTCCCCGGACATCCGGGTTCGTATCATACTGGGACAGTTTGCAGCGATTGGCGCCGAAAGTGGCTGTGTAGACCACGTCTGCGCCGCTGTCCCGGTAGTCCTGGTGCACCGCGGAGGCCACATCGGGGTTCTTGAGGCACCACAGCTCCGGGCAGACCCCGCCCGGCATGCCCCTGGCCTGGAGCTCGGTTCCGGTGGCACCGTCGAGCACCACGAGCCCTTGCTCCGCTTTTTTCTGAATGAGCTCCCTGATCTTGTCCATGAGCTTTCTCGAAACCGCCCCCTGTATTTCAGCCCTCTCTCTTCCTGATGCCCGCCACTGCGGTCACAGACTTCTCGGGAACGAGAAGGTACGCCCCGGTAATCTCCACGCCGATCTCTTTGAGGCCGAGCAGCTCATGCAGGGTCTTCTGGTTCTCGAGGCCGAAATCACCAAACCCGGCGGAAAACCGGGCCGGGGTGATCTCGAGCCCTTCTCTGCCCACATGCCTGCTCATGTGCGCGGAGATCCAGTCCAGGGCGCAGTCGGTCATCTCGCTCGCAGCTGCGTCGAGCACCACGGCCCGGGAGAGGTTCCCGCAGAGCGTGTCGCTCCTGATCTTCTCCATGATTCCCGGCCCGGCCGTGGCGCCCATGAGCAAAACCTTCTCCGAGCCCGAGAGCATCCGGGCAAGGCCCGTACTCCTGAGCGCCTCCCCGGTCTCCAGCGCGATCTCCCCGGCCGGGTCCACGGTCACCTTGAGGACCAGCGCCGAGCCCCTGAGCTCGATGAGTGCGGCTGCCTCCTCTAGGGCTGCCTCCACCTCCCTGATCCGATCCGGGCCGACCCTGGTGCGGCCCCGCCGATATCCCAGCCGGTGCATGACCTGTCGCCGGGGTACCTCGAGATGAATGGCACGAAAAAATACCGGATTGCCCGCCATCTGAACAGATCTAGCCGGATATCCGGTAAGTTTCAAGCCATTCTTTGCCGCCTGCATGCTCGGGGAAAAAACCATTGCCCCGGCGGCCGATGTTCATGTAATGATAGTTGCGTATGTTCAGGCATGAAATCACAGGGAAAACGGCTTGGGCGTTCGGTTGTCTTGTGGTAATACAATAGGACATATCGTGTACTCAAACGGGGGTTTCGCATGGATCTCACAAGGCTCTTCCATCCGCAGTCGATCGCGGTAATCGGCGCATCTCCTCACTTCGGGGGCGGCAAGGTCCCCTATTACCAACTCATCAAGCTCGCAGGTTATCGGGGAAGGATCTACCCGGTAAACCCCAAGTACCGCGAGATCGACGGAGAAAAGGTCTATGCCTCGCTCGACGACCTTCCCGAGGCCGTGGATTTTGTCATCGCGTCGGTTCCGGCAAAGCTCGCGCTCGAGACCGTCCAGGCAGCGGCGAGGAACAGGGTGAAGTTCATCCACTTCTTCACCTCCGGGTTTTCCGAGGTGGGCAACCGCGGGCTCGAGGAGCAGATGCTCGCCGAAGCCCGCAAAGGGGGGACCCGGATCGTGGGCCCCAACTGCATCGGGGTTCACTGCACCGCCTCGGGCGTCACCTGCGACCTGCCCCACAGCCCCATGAGGGGGGTGGGCAACGTGGCCTTCCTGGGGCAGTCGGGCGGCATGACCCACAACTTCATGCGCATGGCGCACTCCCGCTACCTGGAGCTCAACAAGGTGGTCTCCTACGGCAACCAGATCGACCTGAGGGTGGAGGACTATCTCGAGTACTTCGCTGACGACGACACCGTGAAGGCGGTCTCGGCCTATATCGAGGACATCAAGGACATGGGCCGCTTCCTTGCGGCGCTCAGGAAGACCACGGCGAAAAAGCCGGTCATCGTCCTCAAGGGCGGCACCACCGAGGAGGGCGCCAGGGCTGCGGCCTCGCACACCGGGGCCATGTCCGCCCGTCACGACCTGTGGTCGTCGGTCATGCGGCAGTACGGCTGCGTCCAGGCCCAGAACTTCGAGCACCTGATGGACCTCACCATGATGGCCGTCGCCTACCGGGTTCCCAGCGGGAACAGGCTGGGCTTCCTTGGCGCGGGCGGCGGCACCTCGGTGCTGTTTACGGATTTCGCCAGCAGGCGCGGACTCAAGCTGCCCGTGCTCAGCGCCCCCGTGCAGGAGAAGATCGCGGGCATGATCAGCAACGTGAACACCTGCACCGCAAACCCGGTGGACCTGGGCTTCTATGGTTTCGATTTCACCATCATGGCCCGTACCATCGAGGCCATGGCGCTTGACAGCGGCATCGACGCCATCGTACCCTACTTTTCGCTGGACTTCATCGCTTCGTTCCAGAGCGACCAGGTCGAAAGCGGGCCCCGGGCCATCATCGAGGCGTCCCGGGCAACCGACAAGCCCGTGATCCCGATCCTTTCGAGGTTCACGGAAAACATCATCGAGGTGGAGGCCATGCGCATCAAGATCACCGAACAACTCAGAAAGGGGGGCCTCGCGGTATACACCACTCCGCAGGACGTCATCGCCAGCATCGACGGCATTCTCGGGTGGAAGCGTTACCTCGCCGAGCTCTCCGCAGGTTGCAGCCGGCCATCAGGACCCCGGGCGGCTCGCACGGCAGGGGAATCGAGGACATGAACTACCTCGTCATGGGCGCAGGCGCCCTGGGAAGCGTTTTCGGGGGCATGCTCGCCAGGCAGGGCCACGAGGTGACCTTCGTGGGGCTCGACGATCACCTGAAGGCCATGCAGAGCCGCGGGCTCACCATACGAGGCATCTGGGGAGATCACGTAATCCCGGACGTTCGGGCCTTCTACGGTACACAGGAACTTACGGGCATCTTTGACGTGGTGCTCTTGAGCGTCAAGTCATACCACACCGACCACGTGATCAGGGAGGCCCTGCCGTTCATGCGCGAGAGCACCCTGGTGTTCTCCATCCAGAACGGCCTGGGCAACTGGGAGACCATCGCACAGGCCGTGGGGTGGCACCGGACTGTGGGTGCGCGGGTGATCTTCGGGGCCGAGATCGAAGAGCCCGGGATCGCTCGCGTGACGGTGTATGCCGACAAGGTCCTGCTGGGAAGCCCCACCGGCGAGGTGCCGCCGGAGCGCATCGCAATGGTATGCGACGATCTCAATGCCGCCGGGATCCCGACAGCCGTCATCGACCGGATCGAGTCGTCCCTGTGGGGGAAGGTCCTCTACAACTGCGCGCTCAACCCCCTGGGGGCCATCCTCAACGTTCCCTACGGCCACCTGGGCTCCGTGCCCGAGCTGCGCGAGACCATCCGGCTGATCGTCTCCGAGATCTTCGCCGTGGCCGAGAAAAAGGGACTGACCCTTCCCTATGCCTCTGCGGAGGAGTACTACCGGTTCCTCATGGACGAGCAGCTTCCGCCAACGGCCGCCCATCGGTCGTCCATGCTCCAGGACCTTGAGCGCGGGAACATCACTGAGATCGATGCGCTCAACGGCGCCATTGCGCGCTATGGTCGCGAGCTCTCGGTGCCCACACCCGTCAACGCGGTGATCACCGCGGTCATCAAGGGCATAGAGGCGCGGATCGCCCGGAAATAGCTGCCGCCTTCACGCCGGCAGCCTCGCGGCTAAAGGAGACGGGCGTATCCCTCGACGGAAGAGCAGCAATCCCCATGCCAATCACCGGCCGGGGCAGGATGCGCCGCCCCGCTACGGCTGTGTCCGGCCGCGGGCGGCGTGACGTATCTCGCGGTACATCGAGAAATCGAGCCCTTCCCAAGCGCACGGGAGCAGGGTGTTGTTGTGGAAGATCGGGTCGTCTGCCAGGGGATACCTGCTGACGCGGCACGCATCCTCCCACAGGGCCGTGCCCGGCAGGGGCGAATACTCGGCGATCACCGGCCTGGCCCCGGTGCCTCTGACGAACTCCTCGTCCTCCATCACCTGCTCGGCCCGCTGCCCGGGAAGCCCGCAGAGGATGTAGACCCCGACATCGGAGAGATCGAAGCCTGCGCTCAAGAGGTGCTCCAGTGCCTCGAGGAACTCCCTGCGGGTCACCTTGCCTCCGGTCCGCCTCTGTATCTCCTCGTCCGCGGTCTCCAGGCCGAGCCGGATCGTCGTAAAGCCGCTTGCCTTCATGGCTCGGGCTGCCTCCCGGCTCAGGTAGCGGGCGTGGAGCGCATTGGGGCAGTGGAACCGGACGTTGAGTCCCCTGGCCATAACCTCGCGCATCAGGGGCAAGGCCAGCTTCTCGCTCTGGAAGAGGAAGGCGTCGTCATACAGGGCGAAATCCATCACCCCCCGGCTCGAGCTCCAATACTCGATCTCGTCCGCCACCCGGATCGGATCCCTCCTGTGCATCGCCGGGTTGAGCAGGTGCGAGACACAGTAGGCACACCGAAACGGGCAGCCCCTCGAGGTCTGGATGCAAACGTATCTCAGGGGATCCACGAGGTCGAAGAGCGGGTACGGCAGGCTGTCCGGATCGCAGGGGTCCGGGGTATAGCCGGGGCTCGTTCCCCACAGGCCGCACAGGGCGTGCAGGACCTTGAGCTCCCCCTCGCCCCCGATGACCATGTCGGCCCCGGAGTGTCTCAGAGCATGATCGCGGCACAGGGTAGCGTAGATCCCCCCCAGCAGGACCGGAACCCTGCCGAAAGCCTCGCGAACGCACCTGATGGCCTCGAAGACACCGGGATACCAATAGGTCATGAACGAAGTGACCAGCACGGCATCGGGCCGGCCGAGCCTGACCAGCTCCTCCAGGAACGCCTCCCGGCTGATGCCGTACCGGGCGTAGCTGCGGGGGAAATCCCGCAGGCTCTCCGGCTTGTCCACGATCTGGCGGAAGAACTTCCCATGCCCGGTGGAATAGGTCCGGGGAAGGTTTTTGCCTTTTAGCCCGCCGGGTGTTCTCAGGCAGTCCGCAAACCACACCTCGCACCCGTTTTCCCGCAGGATCGCACCCAGCTGGAGCAGCCCCAGGGGTTTCGCCCACAGGTCGTATGCAGCAAAGTCGTATATCCAGGGGTTGACCAGCAGAACCCGTTTCCCCTTCATGAACCGCCTTCCCTCCGTCCGGCCTTCATCCTCGAGGATCTCTCATCAGGTCCATCATACCCGTGCATGGCCGTGCCGATCAAGAGCATGAGCCTTTGAGGCTGGAACCCCGGTCTCAAGCCGCAGGACAAAAGGGGCGTGCTTTCCCCCAGGCTATCCAGAAGCGGGCGGCCAAGAGGATTCAACTCTTGACATATACTGTGTTTTTGCGATAGTAGAAAAAAATGGTCGTCAGAAAAGAAAAGCGCGCATTCGAACGGATAGCGCTGGACAACCTGAGTGCATCTGTCGAGATGATGGATATCGTCAAGACGGTTTCCATCATCAATGGGTGTGAAGAGGGTGTGTGTGTCAACAGCGCGGATTTCCCAGTAGGGTCCGTGGTCAGGCTGATTATCGATTCCCGGGAAGATCAGCCGGATATCTCGCTTTACTGCAAGGTTGTCTGGATCTCGAAGAAGAAGGAACCGGAGAAGAGGTCGGGCCTTCTTCTCCTGAACACCAACAAGATCCTCTTCAGGCAGGACCTGCTCTCCTTCGCACGGCTCATCGATACCGCCCGAAAGCAGGCCGCGGCCGTCTAGCCCCCCAGCGCGCTCATGAGCGAGGGACAGCCCTGGCCGGACGCCAGGCTGGTACCCGCGCACAGGCCATGGCTAATCCTCTTCATCCGCACCCCTTCCTCGATGAGCGCCTCGAGTTCCTCGTCCGAGATCCCCCGCCTCATGGGGGTGATGAGGTCGAGCTCTTCTTCCGAGAACAGGCACGGCCTGATGAATCCGCTCGCCGTTATCCTGATGCGGTTGCACCTGCCGCAGAAGGCGTGCTCGCTCAGCGCCCCGATCAGCCCGATCGTGCCCTGGGCCCCGCCGATCCGGTACACCTGGGCCGGGCCGTTCTTGTACTCCAGCCTCTCCATGGTTCCGAAGCGCTCCTCGATCACATTACGGATCTCGGGCGCGCTGATGAGCTCGCACTCGCCGTACCGGGCGGCGCACCCCATGGGCATGAGCTCGATGAACCGCACCTCGACCGGGGAATCGAGGGTCATCTTCGCAAACTCGGGGATTTCGTCATCGTTGAACCCGCGGATGGCCACCACGTTGAGCTTCACGGGCTTCAGGCCGGCCTCGAAGGCGCTCTGGATGCCCTGGATGACCCGATCGAAGGCATCGACCCGGGTGATGTAGGCGAACTTCTTCCGGTTGAGGGTATCCAGGCTGATGTTCAGCCGGTTCAGGCCTGCTTCCTTGAGATCGCGCGCCATGGAAGAGAGCATCGCCCCGTTGGTGGTGAGCGAGATATCCTTTATCCCGCCGAGCTCGCTGATGGAGTGGATAAAAGGGATGAGGTTCTTGCGCAGGAGCGGCTCGCCGCCGGTGAGCCGCACCTTGTCGACTCCCCGGGAAACACAGATCCGCAAGATGCGAAGGAATTCCTCGTAGCGCATGATGTTCTCGTGCGGGATCCACTCGACCCCGGTAGGAGGCATGCAGTACCTGCACCTGAGGTTGCACCGGTCCGTCAAGGAGATCCGGACATACCTGATCACTCGCTGATGGGTGTCTATGAGGGGTTTCATCTTCTTGTCTCCCGGATGATTTTTTTCATGGCTGACTGATGATAGAGAACCTGGGTACCCCCTCCCTCCATGACAATGTTCAGCGCCTTTTCCCCGTCGACCACCCGACATCCGGCCAGCATGGTGACGGGCGTGGACGAAAACGCCCCGGGGAGCATGGGCGTAGACGGCCCCATGAGCACAACGTTCCGGGCCTGCATCTCGCACTCGAGAATCTCGGGAAGACTGCCGTTAATGATGCTGGTTGCCGTGAGGATCACGAGATCCGCCCGGGCAAGGCTTTCCTTCATCGTATCCTGGGGACGGATGCGCTCGTCCGGGATGCGCCGGTGCTCAAAGGCCTCCACCGTGCAGCCCCGCTCCTTGAGCATATGGACGATCGGCGCGATGAACCCCACCATGACCGCCCGGTCTCCTTCCCGAATGGGCACGACATCGAAGAGGTCTTCCTCGCGGCCGCTCCCCTCCCTGTTGCTGATTGCATTGACGGTCGCCAGCGCGATTGCGCGGCCCAGGATATCGGATCCCTGGCCGAGAGAGAGCAGATCCTCGACACGGGACCCTTTCAGAGAACCGGCCTTTGGGAAGACCGTACAGCTCTTGCTTGGTTCGTGCTCGTGAAGGATGTTGGCACTCAGGCCGACGCCCACACCCTCCACCTCTACCGCGATGTACCCCAGACCGAGAACCACCCGGCCGATCCTCTGACGTCGTGCTGTCTCCGGTATTTCTCTGATGAGCGTCGAGAACATGTATCTGAGTGTAGTCGCTGGGCTATGCTTTGTCAAATATATGTTGGCGCCTGTATAATTATAGCGTTTGTAATCCGCCTCATTCCGGTGGGTTACAGCGGATACGTGATCCCTTCGTGCTCGAGCAGGGCTTTCTTTCTCCAGAGGCCCGAACTGAAGCCCACGAGGGAATTCCTTCCTATCACTCGGTGGCAGGGCACCAGAAGCGGGATGGGATTGTTCCTGCACACCTGGCCCACGGCGCGGGCCATGCGCGGATTGCCCAGCTCCGCCGCGATCTGGCCGTAGGTTTTCACGCATCCGAAGGGGATCCTCGAGATTGCAAGGAGGACCTTCTGGGACATTCTCAGGGTTCGAGGCCAGGCCTCGCCGCGGGACCACACCGGTGTTTTGCCCTCGAATGCGAGCGCCCCGGGAAAGGCTGTGCCGCTGCCTGAAAAGTAGGCCTCGAGCGGGGAAAGGATCCAGTCGAGCTCGCCCTCGTGGGCAGGCCCCGGGATCTCGCTGAAGTCGACCTCGAAAATTCTCCGGCTGTCGCCCAAGATCCATATGCGGCCCAGCGGGCTCTCCATGACCGCGATCATGCCCGAGGCTCCGGCTTTTCCCCAGGCCCGGCGCCCAGCTGCCCGATCAGCTTCTCGAGCAGGGCCCTGGTCTTGCGCTGCTCATCGAGTATGTTGCGGAGCATGCCCCGCAGTTCGCCGTTCTTCTTCTGTACCTCATCGGCTTCAGCAGGCTTCGGGGTCCTGGGTCTCGGGTTCTTGGAGATCATGGTGATGAGGCGGGACCAGAACTTTTCGTGGTCGCCTTCATCGAGGGTTTTCTGCCCTAAGAGCGTGGAGGCGATGATCCGGTAGCAGCGGGCGATGTCCGAGGTCGGGAACCTGACCACGGCCGGGACCTGGTCAGTGACCGACCGGTAGAGCTTCTCGTCGCGGTAGATGCTCCCCAGGTACTGGACGTGGGCGTCCAGGAAGCGCTGGGAAGCGGATGAGATCTTCTTGTAGAGGATGTGTCCGGCGGAGCTGTTCTTGACCATGCTCGAGAACATGGAGATCCTTCCCGGGTACTCGTTCTTCTTGAGGACCTTGATCATGGCGTAGGCATCCGTGATGCTGGTTGGCTCAGGGCTCACGCCCACGATGATCTCGGGGGCTGCCATGAGGAAGGATATCACGCTCGTGGAAATGCCGGACGCCGTGTCAACGAGCAGGAAGTCGCAGGACGAGGAGACGGCCGAGACCTGTCCTACCAACTCGGCAATCCGCTCCTTGCCGAGGTCGGCCAGGTCCTGGGTACCTGAGCACCCCGGGATGAGCTCCACGCTGAAATCCGTCTTGACGATAATGTCCTCGATCCCGGCGGTTCCCAGGACGACATCCTCGAGGGTGGCCTTCGGGCGTATTCCCAGGAGCACGTCGATATTGGCAAGGCCGAGGTCGGCATCGAGGATCCGCACCCGGTGATCCATCATAGCAAGGCAGATCCCCACGTTGAGAACAAAGTTGCTCTTGCCTACCCCGCCTTTTCCCGACGTTACCGCAATGATCCGTGCCATCGTCACATCCTTGTCACGAATGTATGCACTGCATGTGCATAGTAACACATATGAGAAATAAACCGACTTTTCAAGTTATTTACACAGGCGGGCATTGTCCGCGCCCGCCGGGAGCCGTCCGTTCCTTACTGCGCCTCCTTCAGAGCCATGGAGACTACCTTGCTGATTCCGGGCATGTCGAAGGTCACACCGTAGAGGATGTCCGCCATTTCCATGGTGTGCCGGTTGTGGGTGACGATGATGAATTGTGAATCCCGGGCAAAGGTGCGGATGAGACGGTTGAAGCGGATCACGTTGGCATCGTCCAGGGGCGCATCCACCTCGTCGAGGATGCAGAAGGGCGAAGGCCGCACCCGGAACAGGGCGAAGATGAAACTCAGGGCGCACAGGGTCTTCTCGCCCTCTGAGAGCAGGCTCATGGACTTCAGTCGCTTGAACGGCGGGCAGGCCATGATCTCCACCCCGGAATCCGGCGAGCTGCCTTCCAGGAGCACGAGGTCCGCATTTCCGCCGTCGAACATGGTTTCGAAGAGTTCCTGGAAGTGGCGCCTCACCTGCTCGAAGGTCTGGCTGAACGCCTTGAGGGTCTGCTTCTCGATGCTCGAGATGACCTCTCTGAGCCGCTCGCTGGCCTGGACGAGATCCTCGTACTGCCTGTGGAGGTCGTCCCATCTGGCTTGCACGTGCTCGAAGGCGTCCAGCGAGGCGAAGTTGATCTGGCCCATTTTCTCGATCCTGGCCTCGAGAGCCTCGACCTTTCTCCTGGCCTCATCGGGCGAGAAGCCTTCCGGGACCTCCGGAACGGGCTCCCCGGAGAAGCGCGAGGAAAAGCGCTCCATGCTCATGGACAGGGCGATTTCCTGCTCCCTGCTCTTCAGGAGGAGCTCCCCGGACCTTTTCTCCAGCGACTCCAGGGTGCCCCGACACTCGTCCCTGCTCCGGCACAGGTCATCAAGGATCGCCGAGAGCTCCTCGTGCTCCGAGATGAGTTCGTCCAGGTTCTCCCGGGTGATGCCTGCCTCTTGCTCGAGAGACTCGAGCCCCTTCCGGGCCGCTTCGATGGCTTCGGCCACCGCGGCCTGCGTGTTCCTTAGCTCGTCCATCTGCCGCAGGTCGCTCGAGGCCTGCCGGAATATCTCCTGGAGCTGTTCCTCGATGCCCTCGATGCGCTGCCTGGACTGGGCGACCGCAACCCTGAGCTCGCCCGCCCGGTGCGTGTAGGCCCGGATCGACTCCCTCTCGCTCTCGAGGCGCTCCTTGGCGGCGAGCCTCTTCCCGTCGAGGCCCCTGACCTCCTCCTGCATGGCCTGAATGCTTCGCTCGTGCTCTTCTTTTTGAGCCAGGGCCTCCTGAAGGTCGGCCGAGACCCTTCCTGCCATCTCCTCCCACATGCCCAGATCCCGGCGGTATGACTGCTCGCGCTCGGAGAGCCTCTCGGCCTCGCGCGCAGCCGTGTTGCGCTTCTCGGCCAGGGCTGCCAGCTCCTTCTTCGCGGCCTTGTCCAGGGTGTGCAGCTTCTCCTGTTGCCTCTTGAGACCGGCGATCTCCTCCCTGAGGCCTGCGAGCCTTTTCCGGGCCTCGGCCAACTCCCGCTCCAGGGCCTCCTTCTGCGCGGAGAGTTCCATCTTCTCGGCCCTGGCCTTGAGCCCCTCGGCATACTTGGCCATCTCGGCGGTGGTTCGGACCACGCCGCTCGGCTCGAGGATGATCCCGTCGCGGGTGACGAAGCTCCATGACCTCGAGCCCTGCTCCCAGAGCGTCAAGGCGCTGTGGAGGTCCTCCACCACCCACATGCCCTGGGAGATCGCGCGCACCACGTCCTCGTAGCCTTCCCCGGCTTCCAGGAGATCCGCCAGGTGCGCCACCACCCCGGCTCCCCGGGGGGGCTCGTTCCGCCGGTCTTCACCGTTGAGCCTGGGCTTCAGGGGGATGTACCCCGGGCCCGCGTCCTTGACCTTCTCCAGCCCCAGGATCTCCCGGTGGTCCTCTACGATGAGGTAGTCGAGGGATTTCCCCAGGGAGAGCCCCACGGTCTCCTCGAACCCGGCGCGGACCTTGAGCGCATCCGCCACCCGCCTGGTGCCGTTGTTCAGGGGTGACCGCCCGGCGTCCGAGGCGTATGAGGACCGGATGATCCGGTCCAGCATGGAGATCTTGGCCAGGAGCTGGACCTGAGATTTCTCGAGCTCCGAGACCGTCCGCTGTGTCTCCTGTGCCCGGGAATCGAGCTTGCCGATCTCGGCCGCCAGGTGCTCCGAGCGCTCGGCGATGTCCCTGACCCGATCCATCGCGCGGCCATGCTCCTCATCCAGAGCCTTGAGCCCTGCCTCGAGTGATGACATTCCCGCCTCGAGCTCCGAGAGGTCGGCCCGGCGTTTCTCCCTGTTGGAGAGCGCCTCGCGGTGCCTGACTTCCAGCGAGGAGATCCGCTGCTGCGCCGCCCGTGAGTGTCCGATGGCATCGAAGAGTTCCGCCCGCTTCCGGCTGTACTCCCCATCAACTGCGGTGTATGCCTCTTCGGCCTCCTTGAGGCCCGCTCCCCGGGATTCCAGCTCCTCCTCAAGTGCGGAGAGGTCGCCAAGCAGGCCCTCCAGATGCAGCCGGTCGCGCTCGCTTTTTTCGCGAAGCTCGTCCGCCTGCCTGTTCAACCGGCCGACGCGGCTGCCAAGTATCTCCAAGGTGGCGGCGGTATCCTGCATGCGCTTCGTGTTCGCCTCGATCTCGCTCCTGGCAAGGAGCTCCCTGGAGCCCATGTCCTTCAGATCGCTCTTCAGCCCTTCGATCCTTGCACTGAGATCCTTGAGCCTCGCCTCGTGCGCTTCGATAGCTCGGGCGTACCCCCCGTGCTCCTTCCGGAAGGCCTCCTCCTGCTGCCACAGCTCCCGCATCTGCCGGTCGTACTCGTCTTTCTTTTGCCTGATCTTCGCGATCTCGCCGGCCCAGAGCATCCGGGTGAGGTCATTGACCTCCGAGCGCAGGGCCTGGTATCTCCGGGCCTTGGCCGCCTGGGCCTTGAGGTCGTCCTTCTGCCGTGACACCTCGCCCAGCAGGTCGCGCACCCGCTCAAGGTTGCCGGCCGTGGCCTCGAGCCGCTTCATGGCATCGGCGCGCTTGAATCGAAACTTGCCCACCTCGGCCGCTTCTTCGATGAGGTACCGGATATCCTCCGGCCTCGACTGGATGATGTCCTTGACCTTGCCCTGCTCCACGATGGCGTAGCCGTGCCTGGCAAGGCCGGTATCCAGGAAGAGGTCGGTAATGTCCTTGAGCCGGCATTTTACCCCGTTGAGTGAGTAGATGCTCTCTCCCGTGCGGTAAAGCCTGCGGGCGATCGATACCTCGTCGAAGCCCTCCATGGTCTTGGGAAAGTAGCCCCCGTCCCGCGCGAACTCCAGCACCACCTCGGCCATGGCGCCCGGAGGGGCGTCCTGGGTGCCGGAGAAGATCACCTCGCTCATGGTCCCCGCCCTGAGCGACCGGTTGGACTGCTCGCCCAGAGCCCAGCGAACGGCATCGATGATGTTGCTCTTGCCGCACCCGTTGGGCCCGGCGATGCAGGTCACCCCCTCGGCGATGGGCAAGGACGTTTTCTTGGCAATGGATTTGAAGCCCCTGATCTCAATCCTCTTCAACTTCACAGCTTTTTTTGTACCAGAGCTGCATAGTGATCGCAAGCTCGGTTCTCTTTTGCCGATCCACCTCGAGAAGCCCTCGTCGCCCGAGGTGAAAGCCGTATGGGGCCGATCGGAATCCCCGCCCGTCCTCCTTTCGGATACCCCGGCCGAGGAGCCCGGCGGCACCGGGGGCTCAACCGGCGGGATGCGGATCTACCCCGTTGGCAGGCAGGCCCCATGGAGGGGACGGCAAAGTCCATCCATGGAAAAGGCCTTGCAATATGCTCATGAAAACGGCAAAAGATAATGACTAAGGTCCAAGGCTCCGCCGGGAGGAAGGTATGTATGGAGTAAGCAATCCCCTTACCGTGATCGGGCAGTTGCTCCACGCCGGGCTCATGATCTACCTGTGGATCATCATCATCGGAGCCCTCATCTCCTGGGTGAATCCCGATCCGTTCAACCCGGTGGTGCGCTTCCTCCGCAGGGTGACCGACCCGCTCTTCATCCAGCTGAGGCGCTACGTGCCCCTCATCGCGGGAGGGATCGACTTCTCCCCGATCCTGGCCATCGCGTTGGTCTACTTTCTCGATGCGTCCGTCGTGCCCATGCTGATCGAGCAGGGCAATATCCTGGCGAACCTCTTCATCGGGATTGGGAGGTCCCTCTCCATGCTGCTGAACTTCCTCCTCATCGTGGTGATCGTCTCCGCAGTCATCAGCTTCGTGAACCCCAATCCCTACAACCCTATCGTGCGCGTCCTCTCCGCGCTCACCTCCCCCCTGTTCTCCTGGTTTCGCAGGCGCCTGCCCCTGGTGTATGGGGGGATCGACTTCTCTCCGTTGCTGGTCATCGTGCTCATACTTCTCGTCGATGGGTATGGAGCGCATACCCTCATCCAGATGGGGTGAACATGAAACTGAAAGGGGGATTCTGATGCAATTGACGCCTGAAATGATCCGGGAGCAGCGGTTCCGCTCGAGATTCTCCGGGTTCGACAAGGAAGAGGTGCTGGCCTTCCTGGTGAGCATTGCCGGCGACCTGGAGGAGCTCATGGAGGAGAACGCCCTGCTCAGGAGCGAGCTCGACTCCATGAAGGCGCGGCAGAAGGACATCGAGGACCTCTTCCTCTCCGCCAAGCAGTTCTCCGACGAGAAGAGAAGACAGGCCGAGCAGGAGTCGCAGGCGAGGAGTGCCGAGGCGCAGCGCAAGGTCTCGGCCATGATCGCGGAGGCGAACCAGAAGATCGAGGCTGCGGACGCCAAGGCCAGGGAGATCGAGGAGCAGGCCCAGGAGAGGGCGCGGGAGGTCCTCAAGGAAGCCCAGCTCACGAAATCCGCCCTGGAAAAGGAAATCGCGGAGCTCACGGCCAAGAGGGCGAGCCTCTTCTCCGAGCTCAGATCGATTCTGGACTCCTGCCAAAATTGGATCAGAGAAATGGGGAATGTGGATCCGGCCGGAAGGTGACGGCTCAGTCCTCACCGTTCGGGTCAAGCCCAATGCCCGGAAGGACTCGATCGAGGGCGTTCGCGAGGATCACCTGCTCGTTTGCCTGAATGCCCCCGCGGTGGAGGGCAGGGCGAACAAGGCGCTGGTGGAGTTTCTCGCCAAACGGCTCGGGATAGCGAAGTCCAGGGTCTCCATCCGGATTGGGGAACGGGGCAGGACCAAGGCGATCTTTGTATCCGGGCTCGCCCCCGACGAGGCGTCCCGCCGCCTGGAGCTCTAGTCCACCACCTGCACGCCCCGATATCCCAGCCGGCTGAGCTCCTCGGCGATGGCCGCGGTGTCGCCCCCGGACAGGCGGAAGTGGTGGGCCTGCTCGTCGCCGTTTCTGGTTATGCCCGTGCTGATGATCGAGCCGCCGTTGCTTTCGATGATCGAGACCACCTCGTCGAAGGAGCCGTGGACATTCTTGAGGATCACGTCGAGCCGGGAGCCCGATCTCAAGACCCCCATGATCTCGATGAAGGCCCTGAG
>JBASVF010000289.1:0-3819 GCA_049275795.1 Desulfomonilia bacterium | reverse complement strand
CCCGTGCTGTTCCCGGCCTATCTCAATAACCAGAGCTACCTGGTGGCCACGCCCGAGGGAGAGACCCTGCTCACCAGCCCGGTCGTGCCGGCCGAGCTCAACATGATGAATATCGAGACCACGGGATCGCTCGAGAGCAACGGGACCCTTCGCGCGCGTACCGTAATGGATTTCGAGGGATACAACGACAACGCCTATCGGACCTTCTTTTCCCGGCTGTCGCACGAGGAGCGCCAGCAGTATATCGAAAAGATCATCATGAGAGTCGCACCCGGCGCCGTCCTTACCTCGTGCACCATCCAGCCCGGCAACATGCTGGACACCTCGTATCCGGTCAAGGTCCGGGCGGACTTCGAGGTAAAGAAGTGGGCCATAGCCGGCCCCGAGACGGTGATGCTCCCGGTCTTGCGTTTTGGCAGGAGCGTGGGCATGGCCAATATCCTCATCGGGAAGATGGGCCTGAAGACCCGGAAATATCCCTATGTCACCGAGGTCGCCTGCGGCATCCGGGAGTCCTTCCGGCTCGACATCCGGGAGTCGCTGGGCGAGGTGGTAAGCCTCCCCGATTATGCCGAAGTTCATACCCCGGGTGCCGACTGGAGTTCCCGGGTGTCGGTGGACGACGGGGTGTTCAAGGTCGAGAGCGTCTTTCAGCTCAAGATTCCCGAGTTCTCCCCCCAGGAGTACCTCGCCCTGCAGGAGACCCTCCGCACCATGGAGGCCGACGGCAGGAAGATGCCGATCTTCCGGCCCCTGCCATCCTTCGAACTCCCGGCCCGCGAGCCCTGGTACGTATCGAGCAAGAAGTGCTGCCCGGACGCTATCGTCCTCGACGAGCTCCATGAGTACGAGGTAAAGGACCAGCACACTTGGACGGAGACCAGGAAGGTGAAGATGAAGGTGCTCACCTATGCGGGCATGAAGAACTACAGCGACCTGCATATCCGGTACAACTCCGGCATGGAGCGGGTGGAGGTAAGGAGCGCCGTGGTCACCTCCCCCTCCGGGGTGCGCATCGCCATCGACAAGGACGAGATCAACATCATGGATGCCGAGTGGGTGGCGGATGCGCCCCGGTATCCGGCCTCACGGGTCATGGTGGTGAGCCTGCCCGGCGTGGAGGTGGGCAGCATCATCGAGTACACCATCGTGCGCACCAGGTTCGGCCAGCCGTTCTTTTCGATCCACGGCGATTCGAGCTTCATCGACAACCGGAGAATCGACAAGCGCGTGCGCGAACATCGGACCATCGTGGGCCTCGACGGCATATTCCGGTATCATGAGCCCATCGAGAAGAAGATCGTGAGGGTGAGCGTGCCCGAGGGCATGGAGCTCAAGGTCTTTCCCTCCGGGGATGGCCGGAAGATGTATGCCTCGAGCGACCTGCCGGGGGGAGACATCGCCTATCGCACCTTCACGGACAAGGGCAGGGTTATCCACGAGTTCAGCGCCGCCCACGTGCCGCCCGTGCCCGAGGAGGACAACCTTCCTCCCTGGTACGGGTTCAACCCCGTGGTGTTCGCCTCCTCGGGCGATTGGAAGGCCTATGCCAGCACAGTCCAGGAGCACCTGCTCAAGGCCGCCTCGCAGAACGACCGGGCCCGCAGGATCGCCAGGAGCCTGGTGAAGGGCGCAACGAGCGACCTGGAAAAGATCGAGCGCATACGGGATTACGTGGACCGGGCGATCAAGAGCATCAGCACCTTCTGGCACGAGATACCGCTCGATAACATCACCCCGGCGGACCGGGTGCTCTCCGAGGGCTATGGTAACTCCGCGGACAGGGCGGTGGTCCTGCACGCCATGCTCACCGCCGCCGGGTTCAAACCCGAGTTCGTGCTGGCCTCGTGGGTCTCGGCGGTCAACGACCTCCAGAGGCCGCTCCGTGACTACCCTGCACCGCACTGGTTCAGCGGGGTTCTCGTGAGGGTTCCCACGAAAGGCGGCACGATCTATCTCAACGACACGGACCAGTACGCCCGCCTGGGGACCACCAGCAATGACGGGCGACCGGGACTGGTGCTCGAGACCGGGGCCTTCGAAACGATCAGGCCGCTCACCGAGCTCCATGCAGACCGGCGCGACACCGACATCTCCATCAGCCTCACCGAACAGGGCGACATCGTGATGAAGCAGGTCCGCACCCACTATGGGACGAACTTTGCCGCGTTCTCCAAGCAGTTCTCGGAAATGTCGCCCGAGGAGCGCAAGCGGTACCATGAGCAGGCGGTTTCGGCCATCAGCCAGTCGGCCAGGCCGATAGGCGACCTGGTGGTCAGGTACGACACCTACCCGGCCACCGAGGAGCTGACCGTCGCGATCGACTCGTACGCGGTGCGCCAGGACGGCTACCTGTACCTCAAGGTGCCGGGCCTCATCAACACGCTCGAGGGCGTGACGAGCGATGCCAGGCAGAACCCGCTCTACCAGTCCGGGCCGAGGAAGGCCAGTATAACCGCCGAGGTTGAGCTACCCGAGGGCATCAAGGCCTGTGAGCTCCTCCCGCCCAACGGGTTCAGGGTCGGGTTGGGAAGCGGCGGAGGGATCAGCATGGAGACCTCGGTCGAAGAGGCCGCCGACGGCAAGGAGCGCAGGGTCGTGCGCATCGTCCAGGACGTGGATATCGACCCCGTGGTCATGTACCCCTCGGATTATCCGGAGCTGCTCGAGTCGCAGCGTGTCATCTCTCACCCGAGATCGAACCTGATCCTCATGCGGATGGAGTAGCACCGCCCGCCAAACTCTTCAGGCTTCGCCTCCCGCCGGGCAGGGCCGCTTTTCCAGGCCTCTGCCCGCATCTTTTTCGATGCCCCTCGTGGGCCCGGGGCATGGGTTCCCGCCGGGTTTTCGATGAATGGGGAAGACCCTGCCTCCTCCAGGGCTTACCCCAACTCCGTCGTCAAGCTGCACTCTTCGATGAGGCGAGATCCTTCGTATCAAGCCTTTCATGGGAGCCGACCGCAAAGGCGGACTTAACCCGCGCATGCAATCTGTCGATAAGAGTGGTCGTATTTTTTGATATTCATTGAAGGAGGCAAGACCCGATGGAATCGATGTCCAGACCTGCCAAGCGTCCGGGGGTTCGTTTCGAGCAAACGACTGCAGCAGGAGCCGGTAGGTAGGTCCATGGAGAGGAGGGCTTTCTGGAGAGTCCGCTGTCGCATTCTCACCGAGATCGAGATCAGGACGGGCGAGTCCTCGAGGCAGGGAGCATGCATGGGCGGGACTGCGCCCATCCGCTGCCTTGTGACATCGATCGACGTAAGCCTGGGCGGCTTCAGCGTCAAGGTCCTGAACTCGCCGGTCGACACTCGCCTGAGCTTCAGCCCGGCCTTTGCTTATACGCTCGTTGGAAAGGAGGTCACCGCGCTGTTCAGGGACCAGGGGGTCACGGTAACGGGCAGGGTGGTCAGGGTTGACCCGGAGACCATGCTGATGGCCGTGGTCATCACCCGGGTATCGGACATCGACCGGTGGCGCCGAATCTGCGGTCTTGAGACCCCGGACCGTCTTCCGCGCTGAAGGAGAACGCGCTCAGGCTGGCATCACGGAAATACCCGAAGGGCTCAGCACCACGTTCACCCTCTTACCCTCGGCAGGTACAGGCGAATCCTGGGCGAGATCGAAGCTCATCTCGGCCGGCCCGTCAAATCCGATTTCCACGTGATAGCCCCTGCCCTTGAACACGCAGGCTTTCACTACCCCCTCCAGGACGTTCTCCTTGAGCGGCGCAGGCCCCGAAGGGTCCGGCAGCTGGGCCGCGTCGGGCCGGACGAGCAGGGTGACCGTTTCCCCGGGTGAACGGCCGTGCCCCTCGAC
>JBASVF010000288.1:0-7798 GCA_049275795.1 Desulfomonilia bacterium | reverse complement strand
AATGTTCCCGGTGACCATGGCATAGGGGAAACACCCGATCCCATCCCGAACTCGGAAGTTAAGCCCTATTACGCCGAAGGTACTGCGTGGGCGACTGCGTGGGAGAATAGGAAGTTGCCGGGATCATTCAATATTCAAAAGAGAGCCCCCAGTAAAGCTGGGGGCTTTCTTTTTATCTGCCCAACCCGTTTCCCGGAATCCTGTCGCCCCTGAGGTGTCCGAAGGGGCAGAGGACGCCCACGACATCACACCGGGCGCCTGCACGGACCGGGTTCCATCGCCCTTCCCGGGTATACAGCCAGACCGTCTCAGAGAAAGCCCTTGATTACGACTCCGGCAATGCCCGTCGTGAAGGCGAGGGCGATCAGTGCCAGCAATCCGTCGCGGGCGATCAGCGAGAGCCCAAAAGCCCGCCGGACCGGTACCGTGAACCATGTTCCCCTTGACCGGGGGCACGATCCAAGGCATGGAGCCTCCCCATTTACTTGCCGAGAGGCGGTCGTATGCAAGCGGTCTGAATCACCGGCAGCTAGGCGAGGCCGTATGCACCCGGGGCCGCCTTAAGGGGTGAGCCCCCCTTTGCAAACACCTCTTCCTATCCCGCAGGTTCTCGAGGCACGGCCGTGATGGCAGGGCGCATTTCCGAGGGAGTATTCGTTGTTATTCCTATCATGCATTATTATAATACTGGTCATCTGATATGCTGTCATGCAGTGATTGGTTCTCTCCAGTATGCTGGTAATGCAGGTTATGATCGAAAGGAGGAGGTTTCTATGGGGAAGGGATCAAGGTGGTGGTGTGTTCTGATGGGCGTCTTCGTCATTGTCGTCTCGGGGTGCAGCGGGGGCGGCGGCGGTGGAGGTGACCAGGCTGACGGGGAAGGCGATAACCTGGTCACTGCCTCGAGCCTCTCCGAGTTCGAAGGCGAATGCACGCTCGTGGCCATAGCGGGAGACCCCAGGGTAGTCAATGCCGAGTATGACGGGCAAGGGCGTGTGAGCACCAGCATAACCCTCGACGGGTCTTCGAGCTATGATCCCGAGGGGACAAAGGTCACGAGGTACCGCTGGTGCCTTGTCGGCTTCGAGGCCCCCGGATCTCCGGTCGGCTCACAAACCATCCTGAACATGGGGCGGTTCGGCAGCCCCGTATGCACGTACACGGCAACGGAAACGGGCAGGTACACCTTCGAGCTGACGGTCAGCAACGGCAAGGGGAGGATCGGTAAGGATACCCTTGTGGTATTGGTTAACGAGCAGGGCCCGCCGCCACTGGCAAACGCCGTGCTCGAGGACGGGCTCGAGGACTATGAAATCCTCTCCCGCTACGGGAAGTGCTACCTCGCCAGGAACCGAAGCCATACCCCTGCTGAGGGTGACGAGCGATTCAATTACAAGCAGATCCTCTATCTGGAAGGTTCTGCGTACGACCGGGGCTTTGCCGAGGGATACCTGTGCGCCGAGGCCGTTGAGAGAATGGTCTTCGAGTTCGTGTACAACTTCGTGAGAGATTTCCTGGGGGCCTCTCCGAAGCAGCTTCCCGACTACCTCATCGAGCCGGTAAGGCGGGTACTGGTCAGGGCGGCGCTCTCCCAGGAGTACGCGGTGCCCGAAGAATTCATCGAGGAGATGCAGGGCATTGCCGACGGGTGCCAGGCCAGGGGCATCGATGTCATCTACGACGATCTCATGCTCCTCAACGTAGGGTTCGATGTCCTCTACAGCCTCGTCTACCAGCTGGGCAGCCTGGCCTGCAACGAGGTATCGATCTTTGGCGACGGCACCCTGGACGGAAGGCTCTACCACGGGAGGGACTTCATGTTCACCACCGGAGGAGGCGTGTTCTCCGACGAGTCTATGATAATCGTGTACAAGCCCACCCTGGGCTATGCGTTTGCGGCCGCCTCTGCACCCGGGTTCGTCGGATTTCCCACCGGGATCAACTCCCGGGGAGTGAGCATGGCCATGGATATGGTTCCCAACCGGCTCAACCGCGCTTTCGTGTCCGGCATGGGCACCCTGCTCCAATGCCGCAATGTCGTCCAGTTCGCCGGCTCGTTCCAGGATGCGATCCGCGAGGTCAAGAACAACTCCCACGCGGTCTCCTGGCTCTACCAGCTCTCTGACGGCGTGACATACGAGGAGCGCCTGCTGGGCGTTCAGCACGAGCCGGTTGCCATGGCCCTGGAAACGGTGGCGGACAGGCTCATCCCAGAGGGAGACGATTTCATCGCCACTCTGATGGGCTTATTGCCCGGTCTGGACAACATCCTGCTGGCCATAGACGGCCTCCTGGAACCGGATATCATCGACAGCCTGGGCAATACCATCACCGGCGTCGGAGACATGGTCATCGGGCTTGCCGAGCTGTTCCCCATGCTTGCCGACCTGCATCCCGACAGGGGAGTGGCGGTACGCACGGCAGACTACGTCGACCCCGAGGGCCTGGAGGACTACCGGATCGTGATCAGCGGCGACGACCTGCTCGCACATGGGACCCAGCAGTACACCATCGTCTCGATGTTCCCCATGCAGCGCGAGGACAAGGACGGGCTGATAGGGATGAGCAACCATTACATCCTGCCGCAGATGAACGTAACGCAGATGGGCCTCTTCTACCACACCATCGACACGATGATGGGGGGCGGCCGCGAGTCAGAGTGGAGGTACAACACCCTGCTCAACCCGCTCCTTGAAGACGACCTCGACTTCAACGGGTATCCCGACGAGTACGCGCTCTACGGATCGGTGGACGCGAGGACCGCGATGTACATAATCGATTTCCTGAACCCGGGCTACGGCCCCCGTTCGGGCTGGTTCTACGGCGAGTTCCAGGATCGCGAGGTGGAGGGCCACCACGTGCTCATGGACAACACCTCGCTCAAGCTCTGGTCCCTGCACGGCTACTACGATGAGCCGTGGATGCACGTGGACCTCAGGTGGTTCTTCTCCAGCGAAGACCTCAAGCCCTGATGCCCGGGCAACCGGGCACGGCGGTCTCTTTGCCGGAGCTAATGGACGGGGCGGCCCCGGGTGCCGCCCCGTTTTCCGTGCACGGGCATGGATTTTCTCCAGGCCCCGGAGGCCCCCGATGTTCATTGCACTCGGCCCACCTAGCAGCCCGGGCTCAGGGAAGCTGAGCCGGACAAGAGCGGTCGGCTGGGATCGGCATGGACAGACCCCGGCAGGAGCCGCGGACTCCGGGTTTCCTGGAAAAGGCTCCTTCCCCGCCTTGCATGCTGTCTGGTTGACAGGCGGCGAGGCCTGTATGTATGCTGAAATTCGAATCCCGTAGGCTGCAATCCAACGGTGCGGGACCGGTACGGAGCGCATACCGCCAAGGATCCGGATACCGGCGGTGATGTCCTCTGCCGGGTGTGCATAAGGCAGGTGTGCTTCGTTCTTCGCGCGCTCTGCGGGACAGGGATCTACGGGGCACAGCCGCCTTCAGGGCGGCGGGAAAGAGGGGATACATGCAGGACATGCTCGCCGAGAGGGTGCTGGTCACCGACCTCTCCCGGTTCAGGAGGGTGGTCGATCTCGGGCTCTCCGAGCCGGTGGGTCTTCCCAGCGGCCACATCAGCCGCGCCGAGCTCAGGGCCATACCGCCCGGTGGCAGCTTCGAGCTGCGCGGAAAGCGCTACTATGTGCTGCCGTGCGACCTGCACGACTTCGTGCTGGAGGGGCTCAAGCGGCACACCCAGATCGTCTATCCCAAGGACGCGGGCTACATTCTCATGAAGATGGACATCTTCCCGGGAAAGAGGGTGGCCGAGGCGGGTACCGGGTCCGGAGCGCTCACCGCGGTGTTCTCCCGCGCCGTGGGGCGGGAAGGCAGGGTCTACTCCTACGAGCAGGACATCGGCCTGATCACCCACGCCAGGAAGAACCTCGGCCTGGACGCCGGGGACTCCAACGTGGTTCTCCATCACCAGGCCCTGGATCAGGGGATCCACGAAAAGGACCTGGATGCCTTTTTCCTCGACATGCGGGAGCCCTGGAAGCCCCTGCCTGACGTGTACGGCTCCCTGAAGCCGGGCGGCCACCTGGGGATCCTGGTGCCCACGACCAACCAGGTGAGCAGGGTGCTGCTGGCTTTCAGCGGCACCGACTTCCTCGTCACCGAGGTGACCGAGATCTTCATGAGAAACTACAAGGCCGTACCGTCCAGGCTCAGACCTGAAGACCGGATGGTCGCTCACACCGGCTACCTGGTCTTCGCGCGCGCCATGCAGCCCGGGGCGATGAGGCGGCCTGCCCCCGCGGCCGTGTTCCCTGACGATGACTTCGGTCCCGGCCCCGAGGAAGATCACGGGTCCGGTGAGAGCCTGGAGCGGGATGAGCCGGATTCATTGCAGGGGGGGAGTTGCGAGGATGCCGAACCCCGGGAGGAATGATCCTGCCGGGGGGATTCTCCGGAAGAAGGGCCGGGTTCGAGGGCATGGTTCTCGAAGGGGACCCATCGGGCCGGCTACAGGAGGTATGGACAGCGATATGAGGGAAGGGCGGAAGTACCATATCGGGTTTTCCCGCCGGGACCTGGGAGAGAGGATCCCGGAGGCCGTGATCCTCTGCGGCGATCCGGGAAGGACCCGCAGGATTGCCACTGCTTTCGAAGGAATCGAGCTCATCAGGCCGCTGTCAGAGAACCGCGGGCTGGCGAGCTTCCTGGTGAGGATACCATGCGGCATGACGGTCGTGTGTGCCACGAGCGGCATGGGTGCCCCCTCGCTGAGCATCGTGGTGAACGAGCTCGTCTCGCTGGGGCTTACCCGCATCGTCCGCGTGGGCACCACGGGCTCCATCCAGGACCATGTCCGCGCCGGCAGCGTGGTTATCACCCACGCCGCGCTGTGCACCCAGGGCGCGGCCATGGACATTGCGCCGCCCGAGTATCCGGCCGTGGCGGATCCCTTTCTCACCACGGCCCTGGTAAGAGCCGCCTCTGAATTGGGGGTGAAGTGGCACCTGGGCATCACCGCCTCGGTGGACACCTTCTTCGAAGGCCAGGAAAGGACTCAGACCTCGGCAAACCCCTACCTCCTGAGGCGCCTCAAGGGAATCACCGAGGAGTACCGGCACCTCAACGTGCTGAACTTCGAGATGGAATGCGGCACCCTGTTCAAGATGGCGGGGGTGTACGGCTTTTCAGCAGGATGCGTGTGCGCGGTCATTGACGACCGCACCACGGGCGAGGACATAGACCTCGCGGTAAAGGAGCGGACCGAGACCGAAGCGTTGAAGGTGGCACTCAAAGCCCTGGAGCTGCTGGACAGGGACGGCACCCCGCGTTGAGCCGGCGCCCCGGAGTGGCATCCGGCGAGGCCCCCGCATCGGCCGAGGCCGGGTTCGCGGCTTCATCGACCGGGTGCCCTCATGGTACCGCAGGCCGAGCAGGCACCCGTTTACCGCGGCATGGCCCCTAGTTCGCTGCATCACGGTAAGCCCTGATTTTCTCATTGACATCATGGCGCATGCACACTAAAGCATACGCCTGTATGGAACATGTATTTCTCTGACCAGCATTCCTCCGCTGTGCCCGGTTGAGCCCCAGGGGCGCTTTGCGCCTGGACCCCTTTCCAAGACCCCAATTTTTAATGGAAACTGCTCCTCCGGAGCCGGGCGGGAAGCTTGCCGGGCATGCACGCAGCGGGGAAGGACGTTGAGAGAGACCCGGGTCCGCCGGGCATGAGAAGGCGCGGGCATGGGCGGCGGGGACGGAAAGCGCCCGTTCACACCGGGGAAAAGGCGGAAAGAATGAGCATGGAAGCACTCAAGGAACTAAAGGCAGAACAGGAAGACCGGCAGGAACCGGAGCAGCGGTCCGATCACGTCAGGCAGCACCTGCGCGAGGTGGCCAGGCGGCGCACCTTCGGCATCATCAGCCACCCGGACGCGGGCAAGACCACGCTCACCGAGAAGCTGCTGCTCTTCGGCGGTGCGATCCAGCTCGCGGGCACGGTCAAGGCCCGCAAGGCCCAGCGCTTCGCCACCAGCGACTGGATGAAGATCGAGCAGGAACGCGGCATATCCGTCACCACCTCGGTGATGCGCTTCACCTATGGCGGCTGCGAGATCAACCTGCTGGATACGCCCGGACACCAGGACTTCTCCGAGGACACCTACCGGGTGCTCACCGCGGTCGACTCGGCCCTCATGGTGATCGACAGCGCCAAGGGCGTAGAGCCCCAGACCGAGAAGCTTATGGAGGTCTGCCGGATGCGCAGCACCCCCATCGTCACCTTCATCAACAAGCTCGACCGCGAGGGCCTGCCCTTTCTCGACCTGCTGAGCGACATCGAAGACAAGCTCAAGATCGAGTGCGTGCCCCTGAGCTGGCCCATCGGCATGGGCAAGTCCTTCCGGGGGGTCTACGACCTCTACGGCTCCAAGCTGCACCTGTTCACCCCGGGCGGTGCCACGAGGCAGCAGGTCGGCATCGTGATAACCGACCTGTCCGACCCCCGGCTCGAAGAGCACCTGGGAGGCCAGGTCGATCAGCTCAGGGAGGATGTGGAGCTCATCAAGGGCGTTTTGCCCGCCTTCGACCGGCGGGAGTACCTCAAGGGCAACCAGACCCCGGTTTTCTTCGGAAGCGCCATCAACAACTTCGGCGTCCGGGAGATGCTCGATGCCTTTGTGGAGATGGCCCCGTGCCCGGGCCCCCGCTGTACCGAGAGCAGAGATGTCTCGCCGCTGGAGGAGGCTTTCTCGGGATTCGTGTTCAAGATCCAGGCGAACATGGATCCCGCGCACCGGGACCGCATCGCGTTTTTCAGGATCTGCTCGGGCAAGTTCACCCGCGGCATGCACGTCATTCATCACCGCATCGGCAAGGAGATAACCCTCTCCAACGCCACAGTGTTCATGGCCCAGGACCGCTCCACCGTGGACGAGGCCTATCCGGGCGACATCATCGGCATCCACAATCACGGCACCATCGCCATCGGAGACACCTTCAGCGAGAAGGAGCCTTTGAAGTTCCTGGGCATTCCTCATTTTGCACCCGAACACTTCCGTCGGGTGATCCTGAAGAATCCCATGAAGTTCAAGCAGCTCCAGAAGGGGCTCACCCAGCTGAGCGAGGAAGGTGCGGTACAGGTGTTCAAACCCCTCGTCGGCGCCCACTACATCCTGGGAGCGGTTGGGCCCCTGCAGTTCGACGTGGTCATAGAGCGGCTCAGGAACGAATACGGAGCCGAGGTCATCTACGAGCCCGTGGACTACGTGACTGCCCGCTGGATCGAGTGCGGCGACCGGAAGATGCTGGCGGACTTCGAAAAGCGGTTCCAGGACAACCTCGCCCGCGACGCCGGAGGGTACCTCACCTACCTGGCGCCCAGCCTCTGGAGGCTGGGCCGCGCCATGGAGGAATGGCCTGAGGTGGTTTTCCTGAAGACACGCGAGCACAATTAGCCTATACTTCGTCACCATGACGAGAGAAACCGCCGCGTCCTCGGTCTTCAGCAGCCTCACCCCGGATGTGCTCCTCGATATCGTGGAGCAGGCCTCGGGCATCCCCATGACCGGGCTCACCATCCCACTGCCCAGCTACATCAACCGCGTCTACGAACTCCAGTCCCGGAAGGGAGAGCGGATCATCGCCAAGTTTTACCGGCCGGGACGCTGGAGCAGAACCGCGCTCGAGGACGAGCACCAGTTCCTTGCGGATTGCGCGGCTGCCGAGATTCCCGTGGTCTGCCCCCTGGTTCTGCCGGGGGGGGACACCCTGGCCGAAGCGGACGGCGGGGTCTTCGCGCTCTTTCCAAAGAAGTCAGGCCGCGAGTTTGAGATCAACA
>JBASVF010000287.1:0-2830 GCA_049275795.1 Desulfomonilia bacterium | reverse complement strand
TCCGTGGACCGGTCCGGGGAAAGCCGACCCTCCTCTCCCGAACCCGGCGAAGGGGCCATGGACGTTAGTACTGTAGTACCGGAGCGATAATTTTCCCTTGCGCATCGTTTTTGCAACAGCTTCTCCTCTGCCCCGGTCCCTTGCAGAGAAGGTTCCCCTGCCCGGGCACGCACCTGGATGAACACCATATCTATTTAATTTATTTGTTGATTCAGACTATACGACAAGCATTCCACCGTCCGGATGGCACTTGTTTTTCCTTCTCCAGGAGACGGACGGAATGCATCTTGCACGAAAATGCACCGCGACCGCAGACTTCCCTCACCGTGGAGCACCGGCCCGACAGGGTACGCGGGCGCTCCCTGAAAGACAGCGGCGGAAGCTGCCGCGCGAACACACGAGAAAAGGAGAAGACATTATGAGACACTTGGTGATCGGAGTGTGCTTCACGGCACTGGCCGTTTCACTCTCGGGGTGCGCCGAGCTCAAGGAGCTGCGCGTTCAGACCGCGGATCAGCAGGCCACGATCGAGGAGCTCGCAGGCGAGCACCAGGCCTGCACCGAGTCGCTGGAGAAAACCAGGGAGCAGCTGAGGCTGGCGCAGGTCGAGCTTCAGGACAGGGAGAACGAGATCAGGAACAAGGAGCTGGAGCTCCAGGCACGGGAGGAAAAGGCCAGGGAGCAGAGCGATGCGTTCACCAGGATGCAGCAGGCCATGAAGGCCGAGCTCGAATCGAAGCAGGTGGCGCTCCAGGAGCTCGAGGGCAAGCTCACCCTGACCATGGTCGAATCGATCCTCTTCGACTCGGGCAGGGCCGAGGTGAAACAGGAGGGCCAGGAGGCGCTCCAGAAGGTCGCCGATGTGCTCAAGACCGTCGAGGACCAGGAGATCGTGGTGGCCGGGCACACCGATAACGTGAAGATCGGTCCCAGCCTGGCGAAGGTCTATCCCACCAACTGGGAGCTCTCGGCTGCCCGGGCCATATCGGTGGTGAAACTCCTGACCGCCGACGGCGTGGGCCCTGAGCGGCTGAGCGCCGCGGGATACAGCGAGTACCGTCCCGTGGCAGACAACGATACGCCGGAAGGCCGCGCGCAGAACCGGCGCATGGAGATCATCCTCATGCCCGTCCGCAAGTAGCGGCTTGCCGAAGAGAGCACCGTCCGCAAGCGCCCGGTGCTCTCTCTTTCCCGGCCCAGGCCGAGGAGACCGGGATTTCCATCATCCCCCGTTCGTCTGGGGGAAGGCCGTGTTCGAGTAGAGATACTCGACCTTTTCCTTGTGCTTGAGCTCCTGGGAGGCCATCTTGAGGAAGATCCGCCTGAGCTCTCCATCCGGGTGGAGTTCGGCAAGGCCGGTGTAGAAGTTGTATGACTTGAGCTCACGGTGGGCTGCCAGGAGATAAACATCCTCGGGTTTCATGCCGTCCTTCATCTCCGGCATGTCCATGTGCTCGGCGATCTTGTAGTCGAGCACATGATCCATGCGCAGCGCATCGGCCCCGTATCCGCCCGCACGGTACTTTTCGAGGAACTCCTTGTGCTTCTTCTCCTCTTTTGCAAGCAGCTCGAGGGCATGCTTTGCCCCCTGGTTCTCGACCCTTTTCCCAAGGACCGTGTAGAGATCGTAGGACTCCTCTTCCCGCTGAATAGCGATGTCCAGATACGCATCCAGGCGCTTCTGCTGCATAAGCCCTCCCTGCGAAACGGTATTACTGATCAAATAGCCCGCCAGCAGCCGGAAATCAAGAACCCGGATCCCCCCAAGGTAATGCTCGCATCATCGAGCAGGGCATCCGCAAGCTGCACGGCAGGGAGCCCGCCACCCCGCAGCCCCGGTGCCCGGTATCCGGCATCATCATGAAAGACAAAAGGCGCTCACCACCAGGGCCCGAGGCCTGTTTGAGATAACCCGGACTGCTGCGTATTTATTTTTGATGAGAAGGGATACCAGGCCATGACAGCCGGCTCCAGCGCAGCTCACGAATGGTTCGCGCCCGGGACCTGGGAACAGGTGTAGCGGTACAGGGCTTATGCACATTTCCCGCATGCGTGATCGGTCTACTGCCCTGCCCGGCCGATACTGAGGGCTGGCGGATGCCGGTGCACAGGCCCATTGGGACTCCCTCCCGGCCGGGAGATCTCCCGAGAGGACGGGATAACGGTACGGATCGAGGACATGAGAGGAAGGACACGTACATGAAACAGTCGATCGGTTGCAAGCGCTGGGCCATTGCCGAGGGGTACATCCCCGGCTGGAGCCACGGCCCCGGGTCTAAGTTCACGAGCCACGAGACCGTATGCCTGCTGAACGTCTCGGACGAAGAGGCGAACGTCTCGATCACCGTGTTCTTTTCCGACCGCAAGCCGGCAGGACCCTACCGCATCACCGTGCCGGCCCGGCGGGTCAAGCACGTGCGGTTCAACGACCTCACGGACCCCGAGCCCCTGCCCGTGAACACCGACTACGCGAGTCTCATCGAATCAGACGTGCCCATTGTGGTCCAGCACGCCAGGCTCGATTCCAGGCAGGCGGAGAACGCGCTGCTGGGCACCATGGCCTTCGCGGTCAGGGAGTGAGCCTTAGGACCCGCAGCCCCCGCGACCTCGGACAGGGAGGGGGCCAATGCACGCTGATGGTGCAACAATTATAACTAATGAAATATAATAACATATTTAAAATTTACAGGAGAATGAGGTTACGTCCTGTAAGTTCTGTAAAAAGGTAAGACGAGCCAAGAGCGACTCCGATAAAGCGGAGTGGCTAAACAAACGCTTTGAAGGAGGAGCAGATGGCTCGCAGGGGAGATGATAAGGATTTGATGTGGAT
>JBASVF010000286.1:0-7295 GCA_049275795.1 Desulfomonilia bacterium | reverse complement strand
CCCGCAGGAGAGCGCCTCCTGGATGGATTCATTGAGACCCGGGGCAAGCTGCAGGACGGGCACGGTCCTTGCGACCGTCTCGAGGGCCTGCCCGAAGGAGAGGCTCCTCTTCAGACAGAGGTAGGCGATTGCGACGGAGGGAGCCCGGGACTCTCCCCGGCTGGAGAAGACCATGACCCGCCGGCCGCTCAAGGCCATGAGATGGATCCACTCCGTCGCCTCCATGAGCTGCCGGCCGGGGATGGCTTTTCCGCTTTCCACCGGCACCCGGTGATAGGGGAGCCTGGGAGAGGACAGCGATCTCTCCGCCGCCGCGCACAACAGGGCCGTGACCCCGGCCGGCGGGGTGACCGCCTCGTCGTACTCGCCCACGGCGAGCTCTTCGATGATGGAGTACATGCCGATCCTCCCCGGGTGCGGTTTTTTGAGCGCCGCTGTTGTTCAGCGGGCCGGCCCTCAGAGCGCCGCTGCCCGTATCCTTCAGCGCAGCATCTCGACCACCTGGCCGAGCGAGGCCCGTATCTGCCCGAGCGTGGCCGTGAGGTGCCCGCCGTAGCTGTGTCCCGGCCAGATGCGGGTGTCGTCCGGCAGATCGAGGATCCGGCGGATGCTCTCCCGGATGGCCTCGGTGCTGCCCCCAGGGATGTCGGTGCGGCCGATGCCTTCGACAAAGATTGTATCGCCCGTAATCAGGTTGCCGGGCCAGTACAGGCAGATGGACCCGCAGGAGTGCCCGGGCGTGTGCATCACCCGGATGCACGCATCCCCGAGCTCCAGCGAGCTGCCCTCCTCGAGGGTAAAGGAGATCTTCGGGGGGATACGCGCGGTGAACAGGGCCGAGAGCGACGAGCTCGCCAGGCGCATGAAGAACCCGCTGTCGCCGGGATGGGCGAGGATGGGCGCCGTGCCGGCGAAGAGATGGTTTCCCATGGTGTGGTCCGGGTGCAGGTGGGTGTTGACCACTGCCCGTATCTTCAAAGAACCCAGGTCGATCCTCTCGCCCAGGTCGGCGGGCGGGTCTACGATCAGGCTTTCACCTGAGCCGGTCTCGGTGAGCACGTAGCTGAGCAGTGCGAAAGCGTCGCACGCGATCTGGCTTACGTTCAGCATGGATGAGGCCTCCTTTTTCAGGACCGCACCGTGGCGATGATCCTGCCGAAGACCGGAAGCATCAGCGAGGCCAGAACCACGCTCCCTGCCGCCTGCATCAGGTTGAAGGGCGCCTCGGCGATCGCGGCCTTGAGGTCGTACATGATGGTCTCGGCGATGAAGTAACCCAGGACCATCCACGCCGTGGCCAGAGCGAAGCTCATGACCATGACCGGGCCGATCCGGTCCTTTCTCGGCCCCAGAGCAGCCACCAGGCCCGAGACGATGAGGGCCTCGATCCCCTTGATGATGAGGGTCCACATCGCCCACTGGGGAAAGCCGCCCAGGATGTCCGCCAGGGCCGAGCCGATGCCGCCCGCGATGAATCCACCCACCGGCCCGAAGAAGACCGCGGCGAGCAGGACCAGGCTGTCGCCCAGGTTCATATAGCCGCTCGTCTGTGGTACGGGCACCCGCACGATCATGGTCGACACGGCCACGAGCGCGATGAAGAGTGCCAGGAGCGCGAACTCGCGCGGGCTGCTCAACCCTGTGCCTCCATGAACGCCAGGGCCTTCCCGAGCCTGGCCAGGGCCCGTTCCCTGCCGAGGGTGCAGAGGACCTCGAATATGCCCGGGGAGACGGTCTTGCCGGTGAGCGCCACCCGCATGGGCTGGGCTATGGCCTTGAACTTGAGCCCGGTCTCGTCCAGCAGGGCCTGGACCGTTTGCTCGAGGGTCTCTTTCTTGAAGTCTCCGGCCGATGCGAGCCGATCCACGAGCATGCGGAAAGGCTCGCGAATCTCGGGCTTGAAAAACTTCTCCTTGAGCTCTGCGGGCGGCTCATTCTCGGTAAAATAGAAGTCGCCGAACTCGACCATCTCGGGAAGTGTCTTCGTCCGCTCGCGCACGTCCAGGACCACCCGAGTGAGGTAGGAGGTCTCCGGCACGGGGTAGCCCTTTGCGGCGATGAATTCGGGCAGGAGGCCCGCGATCCTCTCGGGGTCCCCGGTCTTGATGTAATGGTGGTTGAGCCACAGGAGCTTCTCGGGATTGAACACCGCGGCGCTCTTGCCCACGTCGTGTATGTCGAAGAGCTCGATGAGCTCGTCCATGCTGAAGATCTCCTGGTCGCCGTGCGACCACGAGAGCCTCGCCAGGTAGTTCACCAGGGCCTCGGGCAGGTATCCCATCTCCTGGTAGGCGGACACCGAGGTGGCGCCGTGGCGCTTGGAGAGCCGGGTCTTGTCCGCGCCCAGGATCATGGGGACATGGGCAAAGAGCGGCATGTCGTAGCCCAGGGCCTCGTAGAGCAGCACCTGGCGGGGCGTGTTATTCACGTGGTCGTCGCCGCGGATGACGTGCGTGATCCCCATCTCGGCGTCGTCGATGACCACCACCAGGTTGTAGGTGGGCATGCCGTCGGATCGCAGCAGGATGAAGTCGTCGAGCTCGGCATTATCCACCGTGATCCTGCCCTTGATCAGGTCGTTGAACGAGGTGAAGCCGGAGGAGGGCAGGGCCATGCGCACCACCCGGCCAGGGCCTGGGCCCAGGCCCTTGTGCCTGCAGGTGAGGTCGTACTTGGGCTTCTCGCCCTTGGCGAGCGCGGCCTTCCTCTTCTCCTCGAGCTGCTCGGGCGTGCACTCGCACCAGTAGGCCTTTCCCTCGTCAAGGAGCTTCTGCACGCGGGCGCGGTAGAGATCGAGGCGCTCAGACTGGTAGAATGGGCCTTCATCCCAGGTAAGCCCGAGCCACTCCATGGCCTCGAGAATCTGCCGGGTCGAGGCCTCGGTGGAGCGCTGGAGATCCGTGTCTTCGACCCTGAGGATGAACCTGCCCCCAGTGTGTCGGGCATAAAGCCAGGAAAAGAGCGCCGTTCTCGCGCCTCCGATGTGGAGGTACCCGGTGGGAGAGGGGGCGAACCGTGTCCGAACTGTCTTGGTGTCGTTATTCGTCATGCTGACCTCGCACCTGTTGCTTGATGTAGTTGAGCAGCCCGCCCTCCTTGAGGAGCTCGCGCTCGCGGCCCGAGACCTCGATGGTCCCGTCCAGCTTTTCTCCGGTGTCCGCATCATGGACGAGCAGAGGGGCCTTGCCCTCGAGGGCCGCGAGAACGCCCGAGATGCGGATGCGGCCGCCTTGCTCCAGCCGGGAGTAGGTCTCCTCGCTCACCAGCACGGGCAGGATGCCGAAATTGATGAGGTTTGCCCGGTGGATGCGGGCAAAGGATCGAGCCAGCACGGCTTTGACGCCCAGGTACATGGGCGCCAGCGCCGCGTGCTCGCGCGAGGAGCCCTGGCCGTAGTTCTCGCGGGCCAGGATGCAGCCAGCGCCGGCCTGGCGCCCGCGGGCGGAGAAGTCGGGATCGATGCCCGAGAACACGTAGCGCGAGATGGCCTCGATGTTCGACCTCAAGGGCAGGATCTTGGCGCCCGCGGGCATGATGTCGTCCGTGGTGATGTTGTCGCCCAGCTTCAGCAGGACCTCGAGCTCCAGGCTGTCCTCCATGCGTCCGGCCTTGGGCAGGGGCCTGATGTTGGGCCCCCGCACGACCTCCACATGCCCGGGATCGTCCTCGGGCGGGATGATCATGGAGTCGTCTGCCAGGAACCTCTCCGGCAGGTCCACCCGGGGGTATTCGCCGAGCTCCCGGGGATCGGCGAAGCGCCCGAAGATCGCGCAGGCGACGGCCACCTCGGGCGAGGCCAGGTACACCTGCGCGTCCCTGGTACCGGAGCGGCCTGGGAAGTTGCGGTTGAAGGTCCTCACCGAGACAGCCCCGGTGCGCGGCGCCTGGCCCATGCCGATGCAGGGGCCGCAGGCGTTCTCCAGGACCCGGGCACCGGCCGAGATGATGTCCTTCAAGGCACCGTTGTCCGCGAGCATGGCCAGCACCTGGCGCGATCCCGGCGCGATGGCGAAGCTCACGTCCCGGTGCACGGTCCTGCCCTTGAGCACGGCCGCAACGGTCATGAGGTCCTTGAGCGAGGAGTTCGTGCATGAGCCGATGATCACCTGGTCCACCGGCATTCCAGCGAGCGAGCCGGCAGCGACCACCTTGTCCGGGCTGTGCGGGCAGGCCACGAGCGGCTCCAGTTCCGAGAGGTCGATCTCGATGAGCTCGTCGTAGACCGCTCCGTCGTCTGCGGCGAGCGGCCGGAACTGGTGCTCCCTGCCCTGCGCCGCCAGGAATGACCGGGTGACCTCGTCGCTCGGAAAGATCGAGGTGGTGGCGCCCAGCTCGGCCCCCATGTTGGTGATGGTGGCCCGCTCAGGGACCCCGAGGGTGGCGACGCCTTCACCCGTGTATTCGAAGATCCGGCCCACACCGCCCTTGACCGAGACGCGCCTGAGCACCTCCAGGATGATGTCCTTGGCGCTCACCCAGGGATTGAGCCGCGAGGTGAGCACGACGCCCACGACCTTGGGCCGGGGGATGGAAAAGGGCATGCCGGCCATGGCTGAGGCCACGTCGAGCCCTCCCGCACCGATCGCCAGCATCCCGATGCCGCCCGCGGTGGGGGTGTGACTGTCGGAGCCCAACAGGGTCTTTCCCGGCACGCCGAAGCGCTCCAGGTGAACCTGGTGGCAGATGCCGTTGCCCGGACGGGAGAAGTAGAGCCCGTACCGGCGCGCCATGTCCTGGAGAAACCGGTGGTCGTCGGCGTTCTCGAACCCGGACTGGAGCGTGTTGTGATCCACATAGCTCACCGAGAGCTCGGTCCTGACCCTCTCGAGACCGATTGCCTCGAACTCCAGGTAGGCCATGGTTCCCGTGGCGTCCTGGGTGAGGGTCTGGTCGATCTTCAGCGCGTACTCCTTCTCGTTTGCCTCGACGAGGTGCTCGCCGATGATCTTCTGCGTGAGTGTCCTGGGCATGTATGCTCCATAAAAAACGTTCTGTTCTTTCGTGCTACTTGCTTCTAATGCATGGGGGGCTTCTCGTCAATAGCCGCCCGTTCCGGGAAGGGTTTCCTCCTCCAAGCGGAATCGTTTGCGGGTCGGCTTTTTACGATCTCCTGGTGCACTACAGACGATCGTCAACCGGCTGGAGGCAGTGTCGGGGGCTCCGGGTGTGAGGGAGAGTTCAAGACAATAAAACTAAAGGGAAATCTGGAGAGGAACCAGAAATAATCTTATCGCTCCTAGGAGAAACTCCCAAGCGCTTCTCCAGAAAAGCCTACAGGTCTTTCAAGTTACGGCTGATGGGAAGGCGCGGAAACCGGGTATATGTAGAACGAAGCATATATACCAGGCAGCACAAAACCCAAGGAGGATCCTATGTTCAGAACCTTAAAGCCATTTGAATACCTTGAGCCCAAGACGCTCAAGGAGGCAACAGGTGCCTTGTCCAAGTGCGGGGCACAGGCAAAGGTGTACGCAGCTGGCGTTGATCTGGTTCCTCGGATGCGCAAACGCGTTCTAGAGCCGAAATGCATCGTTAATATCCAGAACGTCGAAGAGCTGGATGATGTTATCGCGGCCAAAGGCGACGGCGTGAGGATCGGTGCGCTGGCGAGCAAGCGCAGCATCGAGCTTTCGGATCTGATCAAGGAAAAGCATTTCGTGCTTCACGAGGCCATCGCCAGCATCGTGTCAGTTCAGGTCAAGAGCCAGGGTACCGCAGTGGGCAACCTGTGTGTGGCTACCCCGGCCTCCGACGTTGCTGCAGCGTTGTACGTTCTCGATGCCAAGCTCAATGTTTTCGGTCCCTCAGGAGAGAGACAGATCCCTATCGACGAGTTCTACCTCGGTGTTGGGAAAACCGTCCTGGATCCTGCTGAGATCATCACTGAGATACTGCTCCCGGCGCCTGCGCCCAATACCGGTGGCGCCTTTGCCAAACTGGTGAGGACGGCCGAGGACATCGCCAAGGTCAACGCGGCGGCATCCATTACCCTGGACAAGGGCGTGTGCAAGGATGTTCGGATTTCGATCGGCTCTGTGGCTCCGACGGTCATGAGGGTCAAGAAGGCTGAGGCGATCCTCAAGGGGAAGAAAGTCGATCAGAATCTGATCGAGCAGGCCGCAAAGGCAGCCTCAGACGAAGTGATTCCTATTACAGACCTTCGCTCCACGGCGGAATACAGAAAGGAAATGAGTGGCGTGCTGGTGAAGCGCGTACTGACGAAGGCCCTGGAAAGAGCCCAGGCATAGGCAAGGAGGCAAGTCATGAAGAAAAAACTCATTAAACTGACCATCAATGGCGATCCCTACGAGATGGAGGTGGAGCCGAACCTGATCCTGAACGCGCTTCTGAGAGACAGGCTCGGGCTCACCGGTACAAAGATCAGCTGCGGTGAAGGCGAGTGCGGGGCCTGCACGATCCTGGTCGACGGCAAGCCCATGCTCTCCTGCAGCATGCTGGCCGTGGCGGCGAACGGCAAGAATATCACCACCATCGAAGGCCTCGCCAAAGACGGCGAGCTCCACGTAATCCAGAAGAAGTTTATCGAGAAGGGCGCCATCCAGTGCGGCTACTGCTCGCCCGGAATGATTCTTGCCGTAAAGGTCCTGCTCGACGAGAACCCACACCCCACCAGGGAAGACGTCAAGAAGGCCATCGGCGGCAACCTGTGCCGGTGCACCGGCTATGTGAAGATCATCGACGCGGCACTGGCGGCAGCCAGCGAATGATCAGAGGAGGAGATGAGTATGACTACCGAATACAAAGCCGTAGGAAAGCGAATCACCCAGAAAGACGCGGTGCTCAAGGCCACGGGTGAGGGGATATACGTTCCCGACGTGAACCTGCCGGGACAGCTGTGGGGCAAGGTGCTGCACAGCCCGTACGCCCACGCCAATATCAAGAAGATCGACAAGACCAGGGCAGCGGCCCTTCCAGGGGTCAAGGCTGTCATCACCTTCGAGGACACGCCCAAGATCCTCTACGCGCGTTCCTTCCGCGACCAGCCGCTCAGCCCTACGAAGGCGCTGCAGCGCTCGGACGAGTACATTCTCAATGACAAGTGCCGCTACTGGGGCGACGCGATCGCAGCAGTGGCTGCGGTGGACGAGGCGACCGCCGAGAAGGCCATCGAAATTCTCGCTGAAGATATCGAATACGAGGTTCTGCCCTTTGTGCTCGATCCGCGCGATGCCGTGAAACCGGGTGCGCCCGTTATCCAGGACTGGGCCCCGAACAATATCCCGGTATCAGGCCCCTGCCCTCCGTTTTTGAAAAAGGGTGACGTGGAGAAAGGC
>JBASVF010000285.1:0-9671 GCA_049275795.1 Desulfomonilia bacterium | reverse complement strand
GCGCTCAAGACGCGTCGGTCGAGCTCGAGGGCAGCCGAGGCCGGGTTGTCGAGGAGGTCTTTCGATCTTGCGGAAATGAAGGCCATCTGCTTGATGAGCTCGCGCATGTTCTTTGCCCCGGCGCCGGAAGCGGCCTGGTAGGTCATGGAGGTGATCCACTCAACGAGGCCGTGGTGGAAGAGCCCGCCCAAAGCCATGAGCATGAGGCTCACCGTGCAGTTGCCGCCGATGTAGTTCTTGATGCCCCGGGAGAGCGCCTCGTCGATGACCGCGCGGTTGACCGGGTCGAGCACGATCACGCTGTCGTCCTGCATGCGCATGGCGGACGAGGCGTCGATCCAGTAGCCGTCCCAGCCGGCCTTCCTCAGCTCGGGGTAGACCTTCTTCGTATGGTCGCTGCCCTGGCAGGTGACGATGATCCGGGTAGTCTTGAGCTCGGTGATGTCGTACGCGTCCTTCAGGGGAGGGATGTCGAGCCCGATGTCGGGGCCTTTCTGCCCCACCTGGGAGGTGGTGAAGAACAGGGGCTCGAACCCGAGCCAGTCCTTCTCCGCGGTCATCCGGTCCATGAGGACCGAGCCGACCATGCCGCGCCAGCCGATGAACCCTACTCGTACCATGGGAGACCGTCCTTTCATGCTGTGTTTTCTATCGCCCGGGGAGCCTCACGGCACCTTCCCCGGCCGGAAAAAGAAAATCCCGCGCACTGCTTCTCTCGAAGCCCGCCCTTTTTCGATTCACATACCGGGAAACGGGCGATAAATCAATGGGCAGTCAGGCCTGTCCTGCATTTCCCCGGCAGCCGGATGCATCGTCCGGGGGCATTGCTCATACCGCAGGGGAAACGTCTGGGCCGGTAGTACATGAAGGGGTTGACGTCCCCGCGGCAGAACAGGGACGATGCAGGGCAGAGGGAGGAAAGGACGCACTTCGCCCCGGTCCGGTCCTGCGGGATCCTTTCCGTACCATGCAGGGCTCCACGGCGGCGCATGGCCCGGCCGGCTCCCGGTGCCTCCTGCCCTTACACCTGTGGTCCAGGCGGCAGAGCGGGCAAGCTCGGGGAAGCCGGCATTTGCGCTCGGTACCCGGCCGCTGTGATGCTGTGCAGGAATTCGCCCCTTAGAACCTGACCACGGCCGAGACCCAGAACCAGTCGCCCTCGAAACGGTTCCGCGCGTAGTATTCGTGGAGCCACTTGGCGATGAGGTTGACTTTGAGGTCGCCGACCTTGGGCGCCCACATCACGGCGGGGCCCACGGCTGCTCCCTTGCTCCGGTACCCGTCGAGCGAGGTGCCGAGGTATGTCCTGAAGGTTTCGTCGACGAGATCGTAGCCATCCCCCTCGTCGTCCGTCATCTGCTCGTAGTAGTACCCGACGATTGCGAACCCGAGCTGCTCGGAGAGGTATTGGGCCAGGGTGTAATCCACGTGGAACTCGTCCCCGGTCTTATAGTCCGTATCGCTGTTCTCGGCGTTGATCGTGTACCCCGCAAGGAAGGACACCTCGTGCCCGCCTTCCTCGTCAAGCCAGGTGGCCCCGAAGAGGGTGTCGGAAGACCAGTAGTTCCTGCCCATGCAGACGATCTCGTCCGAGTCGTATCGCCCCGTGGGGGCCACGATATTCTGCGCCAGGAGGAAGTGGAACTGGCCCAGGCTCCACGCCAGCCCGAAGGGTACGAACTGGATGTCTCCGAGGCCGGTGGTGGTATCTTTCATATCCAGGATTAAGCCGGGGTCGAGCGGGGTGGTGGTGCTCGTCTTCAGCGAGGCGTCGAGGCCCACGGGGATGTTGATGTTCGCGAAGAAACGGCCGCCCAGGATCTCGAACTCGCTCACGTACGCGACCTGGAGAAGGGCGACCAGCACGTCCTGCTTAAGATCCGACTCGATGGGAATGGGTGTGGGGCCGGCGCCCAGGTCCACGAGAGTCACTCCGGGGTAGTCGTTCAGCTCGGCCCGGTAGTGAAAGAGGTTCTGCCTGAAGTACAGGCCGGGGTCGAACTTGTTCATGGCAAAGTCGCCCTGGGCGCCCGGGGTGAAGCCGCTGCACCCGTACTCGGCCGCCCATGCCGGCGAGCCCGTGCCCGCAAGGAGCATCAGCACAAGCAGAAAAGCTCCCAGGGCAGGGGTGCTCACGCATGATGCCGTTTTTCTGACCATGGCCGCTGTGAGTCCAAGAAACGCCTTCTCTCTCATCTCTCACCCTCCTCTTTCATTATTCCATTTCATTCCGGTATTTTGTTGAAGAATCAGTATCTGTATTCATAATCCCCTGCCTGTCCGTAAAAAAGTACCATTCCAGCCAAAAACGTGACAATTGAGGCCAATTTCATGCGAAAGCCAAGCCCCCGGCGGGTTCATGCCCTTCCGGCAAGGGAAAGAAAGGAGCCCAGCAGGCTTCCGAGCATCTGGCCCACGTCGAAGAGGGCCTCCTGCGTGATCTCGTCCACAATGCCCAGCGACCCCGCGCTCTGCTCCCGGAAGATCACTTCGGCCGCCTCCCGCGAGCACAGGGTGGTGACCACGGATACGTCGAGGTGGGTATTGTCGTCCATGGGGCTGAACGCATCGATCAGGTCGCGGCTGTACTCGTCCACGAAGAACTCGAACAGCGTATCCAGGCGTCTGCGCGCGGCGCGCACGTACACCTCGAGGGACTTTTCCGGGCCGCCTTCAGCGCACCCCATGGATGCCCCGCGCGAAACCGCCTCGCGGAAGGGGGGAAATCCCTGCCGGAAGCGCCGCTCCACGTAGACCTCGTAGCCCTGGTGGACCGCGGAGATCGTCTTGAGCAGCTTCGAATACGGCAGGAGGTTCCTTGCCATCAGGCGAAGGGGCGCGGCCTTTACATGAAAGGGGTTTCCCAGGTCGGCCAGGTAGTGCGAACACCGGGAGAGGTACCGCCAGCTCCAGTAGCCGTTGCTCGAGCCAAAGGCCCGCCGTGCCAGGTCCCGGTGGATGCGGAACGACTCGGGCGCGATCCCGATCTTGAGGCCCGGGAGGCCGAAGGAGAGGTGCCGCCACCCGTGCGAGCCGCCCGTGAGCCTCTGCAGCCTGTGGAGCATCAGGTCGCAGTCCAGGTGCAGGTCGGGCTCGGTGCTGTAGATCACGAAGATCTTCCAGGGCTCTATGGCCTTTCCGGCGGGCGGCTCCAGCGCGTACTCGGCGTTTCTCCGGCCGTAGTCGAACGAGTCGAGGGGATCGAGCTGCTTGAGCTCCCGCCAGGACTCCTTGTACACGTCCCGGTGCCGCGGGCCCTCGGGCCAGTCACCCGGTGCCCGGTCCGGCCTCGGCCGTACCGCTATGGGTGGAAGGTCCACGGCCCCGGGTACGCCCGTAACGGCGTGGTAGTTGATGTACTCGTGCGAAAACCAGGGGCCCCAGGCCCCGGGAATGCGCGGATCGTCGTGCAGGTCGCTGCCGAGGTGCTCGAGCCCCATGTCCTGGGCCTATATCTTGAACTCGGTCTTCTTCTGCCAGATGCCCAGGGCCATGCCCAGCTCCTCGTGTTCCCTGCCGTACTGATCCAGCGGTATGCCCTTGAGCGCGGCGTCGATGGCCTGCCTGAAGGCCCTGGCACCGGCGGCCGGGCCTTGCGGGTGCGCGTGGATGCCGCCGCCCGAGCCGATCATGATCTCGATCCCGAGGTTGTTGATGCAGTCGGGCACGTTGGCCGGCGTGATCCCTCCCGATGGCATGGGCAGCGTGGGCTTCAGATCGCCGAAGGGGTAGGTGAGGTTGCGGATCGCGGCCATGAAGCGCTCGTGCATGTAGATACCCTTGCCGCCCAGCGAGAAGGGGATCACGATGCCGTCCGCGCCGCACAGTCGGGCGATCTTGCCGAAGATGACGGGCGAGGAGATGCCCTGGTAGGGCGACATGAAGTACGCCCCTGCCAGGTCCATGTGGGCCAGGATGGGCACGTTGATCTCGGGGTCCTCGGCCAGGGCGCGCATGGCCTCGGGACCCACGGCGAGGTAGTTCACCATCATGGCGTTGGCCCCCGCATCGATGCACCGCTTTGCCAGGTCGAACATGCGGGGCAGCCGGTCGGTCACGTTCACCGTGTAGAGCGTATGCTCGCCCGTTTCCTCGTATACCTGCCGCTCGATCTCCATGTACTTCTTCACGCGCTCCACCGCGTCGTTGTATTTCATGTTGGCGATCAGCTCGTCGTCCTTGACGACGTCGCAGCCGCCCATGGCCACCTCGCGGAAGAGCTTGCAGCCCACCTCGAGAGGGTATCCGCTGCAGGGCTTGATCATGTTGTTGAGCAGGGGCCGGTTCTTCTCGATCCCCAGCGCCTCGTACCAGCCGTCGATGCCGAAGGCAGGCCCCTGGTAGCCTTCCAGGGTCTCCCTGGGCATCCTCAGGTCGAGGAGCTTGAAGTTGGGCACCAGCGAGATGTTGCCGATGGTGGCCGTGAGCAGCATGGGCAGCTGGTCCTCGACGTTGGCGGCAGGGAAGGCGATCTGCACGATGTACTGCCTGGCCTTGACGTCCTCGGGCAGGCCGTACTCGTAGAAGGGCGCCTCGTAGACGCCGATCACCTTGGCCACGTGCTTGGCCCTGACCTCGGGCGTCTCCCCGGGCACCGGCACCCAGGTGCCGGTGGTCTGCTCGATGGCCAGGATCTGGCCCATGAGCGCCATGTCCATGGTCCGGTCTGACTGGACCCAGTAGGTAGCCACCACGTGCTTCTCCATGTCGATGCCTTCCGGCAGGGCAATGGGCTTGTCGGCGAATTTGTCCATGGTTTCTCCTTTATCGGGCTCGGCTTTTCGTCACTATGCCTTCGGGATGAGCGAAAGCAGGTACTCCCAGGTTTCGATCGTCTTCGCGAGGGCCTCATCGTCGTGCTGCATGCAGGTGTACATGCGGGTGCCTGCGAGCGTGCACAGGCCGTGGGCCGTGGTGACCATCTGGTAGTCGTCCGCCGCCTGCTTGCGGCTCATGATCTGGGTGAAGGCGTCGGGCTGGGAGAGGTCGATGGAGAAGAACGACGTGGTCACGTAGTGCATGATGGGCCCGAAGTTGTACACGAAGAACCCCAGGTCGGGCCGCGTGGAAAACAGGTCGTTCATGGCCTTCGTGAGCCGGTCGGCGTAGGCGGCCGCCTTTCCCGGGGCGTCGTGCTCCTCCATGAGCCTGAGCGCGTAATAGCAGGCAGCCGTGGTGATCGGGTTGGCCGCGAGGGTTCCCCCGATGTAGATCTTTTCGCCCAGGCCGCCCTGGCACACGCTCATCACGTCCTTTCTCCCGCCCACGGCTCCGGCGGACGGGTAGCCGTGCCCGATGATCTTGCCCAGCACGGTCAGGTCGGGCGTGATGCCCAGGAGCTTCTGTGCACCCCCCATGCCGAGCCTGAACCCGGTCACCACCTCGTCGAAGATCAACAGCGCACCGTAGTGGTCGCAGAGCTCCCGTATCCTGCGGTTCCAGTCCGGGTGGACCGGGTGGGTCCCCGACTCTCCGCCGATGGGCTCCACCAGGATGCCCGCGACTCCGCCCCTGTCCTTGTTGTCTTCGAAGGCCTTCTCGAGCGCGTCGAAGTCGTTGGGCGGCACGTCGACCAGGTGGGCGTAGGCCTCGTTGGGGATGCCCCGCGAATTCAGGTTTGCCGTGCCCGGTACGTGCAGGGAGTAGACCACCCCGTCGGACCACCCGTGGTAGCTCCCGCCTATCTTGATGATCTTCTGCCTGCCGGTGAAGGCCCGCGCGATGCGGATCGCCGCCATGTCCGCCTCGGTTCCGGACTGGAGGAACCGCACCATTTCCACTCCCGGCATGTGCCGGATGATCTCGCCGGCCGCGAGGAGCTCGTACTCGGAGGTGAGCCCCGTGGCCGGGCCCTTTTCCCTGATGAGCTCGACGATCTTCTCGTCGAGGGGGGCAAACCCGTGCCCCAGGATGATGGGCGCCCCGCACAGGAGGTAGTCGACATACTCGTTGCCGTCCACGTCCCATACGCGGTACCCCCGCGCCCTGTCCATGGCGAGCGGGAAGGGCTTGCTCTGGCTCAGGTTGTGCTCGACCCCGCCGGGGATGAGGCCCTTGGCCTTTTCGAACAGCTCGAGGGATCGAGCGTTCCTCTTCGTGTAGAGCTCTCGCTCCCGTGCGAGCCTGTCCTCCGGGATCGGGCGCACCGGCCGCGAAACGATCTCTTTCCTCCGCCGGATGATCTCTTGGAAATCCATGCTTCACACTCCTCTCGCGTTCTCACGCCCACCACCCTGGAGCGGCTGCTCGCAGGCGGCGGACGCGTTTTTCCGGTTCATCCTCGAACAGATCCTGCTGTGGACCTTGTAGAGGTTCTTGAACTCGGCGAATATCTCGTCGTAGAGCTTGCGGTTGTCCGGGTTCGGCAGGTACTCGGCCCTGATCCTGGTGAGCCGGGGGATGTCCTCCACCGTGATGAGGCCGAGCGCGATGGCGGCGAGAAACGCGGCGCCCCGTGCGTTGGCATGCACCGGCTCCTTTACCTGGCGGATCGGCCGGTCGAGGATATCGGCGATGATCTGGGACCAGATGTCCGAGTTCGCGCCCCCGCCGATGAAGTTCAGATATTCGAACCGCCGGCCCATAAACCTCTCGATAGCACTGAGCAGCCACTTCTGGTTGAAGGCTACCCCTTCGAACACCGCTCTGGCGATGTCCTCCCTGGTGTTTTCCAGCGACAGGTTGAAGAGCGACGAGCGGATGTGGCAGTTCTCCACGGGCGTCCTCTCGCCGTAGAGCCAGGGGGTGAAAATCACGTTGTTCGCCCCTGCCGGGACCCGGGAGACGATCCTGTCCATGACCTTGAAGATGTCCGGGACGTTTTCCTCCTGCAGGAGCTCGTCATGGTGGTAGAGCACGTTGTCCCTGAGCCAGGTGAGGCACTTGCCCGCGCACTCCTGCTCGTCGAGGATCAGGTACCTCCCGGGGACCGGGCTGGGGAACGAGCCCAGGCAGTGGAAGATGTCCGTCTTCTTGAAGGGCACGTGGGCCGAGATCCATGACGAGGTGCCGATGTAGAGGTGGCCCTCGAAATCCCTCACCGCGCCGGAGCCAACGCACGCCGAGGGCACGTCGGGGGTACCGCCGATTACCGGCGTGCCGGGCTTAAGGCCCATCTCGCGGGCCACCTCGTCCTTCAGGGGTCCCAGGATGTCCACGGCCCGGATGAGGTCGGGAAGCTTGCTCCGCTCTATGCCGGCCATCTCCAGGAGCCTGGGGTGGTACCTCACCCGGGAGGGGTCGCGGTTGTCGGTCACCCAGTGCAGCAGGATCGAGTCGAAGGTGGCCGCGAACCTGCCCGTGAGGCGCAGGTTGATGTAGTCTTTGGGCTCGAGGAACTTGAAGGTTCGCCGGTAGATCTCCGGGCGGTACCGTTTCAGCCACAGGATGTGCGCAATGGGGTCCTTGCCCGACATGGTGGGCAGCCCGCCGGTATACTTCAGCCAGGTAAGCGCCATCAGGGGAGGGAACCCGGCGATCTTGACGGGGCTCTTCCAGCTCTCCCTCAGGGCTTCAGCCCCGCGGCAGTCCATCCAGATGATAGCGTTCATGAGGTGATCGCCGCTCTCATCCACGGGCACGGTGCCGGACCACTGCGTGGTGACGCTCACCGCGGCGATGTCCTCGACCGGCACCAGCTCCCGCGTGAGCAGCCTGCACGCGGCCTTCATGACGGCCTTCCACCAGCCCTCCGGGTCCTGCTCGGCGCCGCCTCCGGGCAGAAGGATGACCGGGGTCTCTTCGAACTCGCTCCCCGCCACCTCTCCGCTCGTCGAGACCAGGGCCGTCTTCGGGCCCGAGGTCCCGAGATCGATCGCCAGGATGTATTTCCCCTCCTTCATTGCATAGCCCTCAAACCCTCTTTCAAGGGCCTCGCTTCACCAGGGAACCGGATCGAGAATCGTTGCTGTGGTTCGAGGATATCCCAACACGGGGCCGGAAAAACAGTGCCGATCGGGTCAAAAACATGAGAAATCGGGCCAAGGGCCGCTTCAGCACCGGGAAGGGCCGGGCCATCCTTCATGGATGTTTGACCGGTTTCCCGGATTGTTATACAATAGGCCCTCGAATTATTGGAATGTGTCATATGATTGCAATGCTTGCTCTGGATGACGTGCATTTTCGAAGGAGCTCGCGTGAGAAACGGCAGAATCCCGTCCGACAGCGCCAGGTGGCTGGCACGGCAGGTTCGATCCATGGGCGTGCCGCTTGCGGCGATCCTCGAGGGAACCAGGCTTGCGGAAGATTGGCTGGACGACGAGAATGCCCTCATCACCCCGGAGCAGTACCTGGCCGTCGTGGGCAACTCCCTTGACGCCACCGGAGACCCGGCGCTGGGCCTCACGGTCGGCCCGAGGCAGTACCTTGGAGACCTGGGATTTCTCGGCTATGCCATCATCAGCAGTCCCACCCTCCTCGAAGCCAATCAGACCGCCCTCAAGTTCTGGGAGCTGAACGGCTCGCTGGTGACGCTGTCCTGCCGCGAGGAAGGCGAATTCTTGTCCTGGGAGATACTCCCGGCTTTTCCCATACCCGTCGGCCGCCTGTGGATCTATGCCGTCGAGGAGCTTCTCACCACCTTCTACAAGGCTGCCGGCTTCCTGTCCAACCAAGCGTTTCGGTTCTCCGAGATCCGGCTGTCCTACCCGGAGCCGGGGCACGGACACCTCTACCGGGAGCTTTTCGAGTGCCCGGTGATTTTCGGCGCTGGAGCGGACCTGTTCAAGGCCTCGATCTCCTTCGGCGGGCTCCAGACCTATACGGGGCATCCGCAGATGGCCGAGGTGTGCAGGCAGCAATGCCAGGCCATGCAGGAGAGGCTCAGGGGCAGTGACGAGCTCGTGGCCTCGATCCGGGAGATCATCGTCTCCTGCATGGGCCGTCTGCCCCGTCTTCCAGAGGTGGCCGGCACCCTGGCGATGAGCCCCCGTACGCTCCGCCGCAGGCTCAAGGAGCGCTCCACCACCTATCAGCACATCCTCGACGAGGTGCGCGCCGAGCTCGCCAAGGAGTACGTGTCCTCGACGATCTTAAGCGTAGAGCAGATCGCGGGCAGGATCGGCTTCACCGAGGCAACCACCTTTCGCCGCGCCTTCAGGAAGTGGACCGGGATGAGCATCAGGGAATACCGCAGGAAAGAGGCAAAGAAGGCCCGCTGACTACGCAGGGGCCCCGGATCGGGCGAACGGGGCTCGGGCGCGGCCGTCAGCCTTGCAGCAGGAGAGGCCCTGATGCAGCAGGCGCCCACTTCCCGGCGGGCGTTCCTTCGGGCTCTTTTGAGCCCGGCCAGGCGCCGAATTTTCACAAGCCATGGTATATAGCTATGCCTGGGACAGAAAATGTGCTATCCTGCGTAATCACCCATACTACAGAGAGCTTTGAGAGAAGGTGCAATCATGATGTTTTCGAGTGTCGCGGACGTTCAGGAAAAGCTGGAAGCAGCGGGCTACATCACCTCCCGGGAGATAGCGACGGTCGTGTTCCTGGCCGCGGCCACGGCAAAGCCGATCCTGGTGGAAGGCCCGGCGGGCGTGGGCAAGACGGAGCTGGCCAAGGCCGTCTCCCGGGCGCTCGGCCTCGAGCTCATCCGCCTGCAGTGCTACGAGGGGCTCGACGAGGCCAAGGCCCTCTACGAGTGGGAGTACGCCAAGCAGCTGCTCTATACCCAGATG
>JBASVF010000284.1:0-8284 GCA_049275795.1 Desulfomonilia bacterium | reverse complement strand
CGCGGCGGCCATGGTGGGCAAGACCATCGGCCGCACCATCGACGCCATGCAGGTGCCCGTGTACATCGAGCGCTTCGGCAACTCCAAGGACGAGATCTTCGTCACGGCATCCGAGCTTCGCCGCGAGCTCGGCAAGGACGAGTTCGACAAGCTGCCCACCGGGGCGCTCGGCCTCTACACCTACTTCGAGCGGCTCACCCAGGGATTGCGCCAGATCATGGCAGGAAGCAGGAAGTTCTCGCTTCAGCACATCTCCCGGGACGACCTCGCGGCGCTGACCCCCGAGGCGGCACGGGTGAGCGGGATCTCGTACATCATGGACGTGGACAAAGAACAGGCATTGAATATCCTGAACTCTTGAAGATAGTTTGCTCCGGGGGCCATTGGCGGGCCCCCGGGCGCTTTTTCCCGGGAAGTGCCGGGAAAAGGGGCTACCCGGTAGAATCGCACGGGTTGGCGCATGCGGGGTAGACGACGTAGAGGCGGGGCCCATGAGGCCGCGGTCCTGCCGGCTTCCAGGGCCGCCGGTCCCCTGCCGGCCCTGCTGTTGGCGCACGCAGGCCCTGCAAGCTTCCTCTCCCTTGGAAAAACAGGTCACGGCGCACCAGGCCTTCTCCGGCCGGTGCGCCCGCATCCGCAAGCAGGCTTCAGATCTTCACCACCAGGCAGGTGATGAACCGGGGGTCGACCTCCTCGAGCTCGGCCAGGCCCGAGAGCTCCTCTTCCAGGCGCTCGAGAAGGATCCCAGCCGCGTCCCGGATGATCGGTTCTTCCAGGTCGGGGGCCAGGGGCGCGAGAAAGGCCTCGAGGCTCTGTCTGAATTCCGGGTCGAGTACCCTCCTGCCGCCTTCGCCCATGCGGGTGACCTTGTCGATGAACCCGATGAGCCCGTCCCTCTCCAGGGGCTTGAACTCGGTGCTCTTCTCCAGGACGTTGACCGCGAGCACGGTGAGGATGATCGTCTCCAGGTCGATCTCCGGACCCGTGTTGGTCGACCTGAGCTCAGCCCGGCGTCCCTGCCAGTTCAGGCCCCGGGTGATGGACGCAAAGGCCTCGATCATGTCCACGGCGTGCGTGGCCTCGTCGAGCTGCTCGATGCTCGAGAAATCATGGTCCTTGAACAAAGGCCTCTTCTTGATCAGACCCTCGGCATAGACGCTGAACCTTTCGGGGATCATGGCCATGCCCACGTCCTTGAGAATCCGCCTGAGCCTGGCCTGCTGGTCCAGGATCATGTTGAAGCCCAAGGTGAACAGGGTCTCTGCGTTCGAGGTCTCCAGGATCTCGGCGGCACTCCTGCCGGAGAGCTTCATGGCCGCGGCGAGACCCAGAGAGGCTAGGGCGCTCGCCTTGTCGATGCAGCCCTTCAGCTCGTCCACCTCGTTCAAGGGCCGGTAGTCGGCCATCACGACCTTGTTGGCAAGGTAGACCATCTCAACCATGAAGCGCTCCCTGGTTTCGGGAGCGGCCTCGCCCAGCGTGGAGGAGATGAGATCGGTACTGCGCGAGAGATGGTCGAGGTACAGGGTGGGCAGCACGGTGCGACCGGAATCTATGCGGGGCACCTTCTCGCGCGAGAGGCCCTGGCCAAGCAGGCGGTGCGACTGCACGCGGCGATAGATGGCCATGGCCTCGTCCGGAGGGGGAAACCCCAGCTCCATGAGGCGAAGCGCCCGCTTCTCGTAGATATTCTCCTCGAGGTACGACCTCATCTCCCAGATCACCCCCTCCATGATGGCGTAGTAGGTATCCTGATAGTGGGTGAACATGAGGCTCAGCATGTCCTTGAGCAGCTGGCTCCTCTCGTCCTCTTCCCGGATGAGGAAGTAGTAGTTGTCGTCGAGGCTCTCATAGCCGGCATCCAGCAGGTCGGCGATGCGTTCGTCCGTGGGCACCACCTGCACCACGTCGATGAATGACTGGTACAGCAGGATCATGATGTCCAGATCCAGGGAGCCCAGGGCGTTCTGCAGGGAATCGGGCGAGGCGTTGTAGATCTCCCAGAGCCAGTCCATGAGGACATCCACCTTCAGGGTGTCGCGGTCCCAGCAGTCCATGTCGATGATGTGCGTTATGGTCTCCGGGGAGATATACTGGAGCAGGATCTGGCTGTCCGTGCCCCAGGACTCCTTGATGAGCATGAAGGTCTCCTGCGGGGAGAGCCTCTGCAGTATCTGCCCGGTGTAGGGGGAGTCGATCAGGGCCCGGGCCCGCTCCTGCGGGGTGGTCTGAAGAACCCTTCCCAGCTCGCTTTTCAGGGTTGGTCTGGTTTCCATGAGCGTAGGGTTACCACACTCCCGAGGCCATGATCAATACGGCACCCCGGTTCCGCGGGAGCCGGGGTATTTTCAAGCGGTTGGGCGGCAGATCCTTAAGGCCGGTCTTTTCTCCCAAGTCCTCGATCCTGCATCCCGGCTGGCAGATAAATGGGGCCCGAGCCGGATGCCGGGCCGGTCCGGATCATTCCTCGCCGAGGACGAGCCTGCTTGCCCTGGTGCGGATTTTCTGCGAGAGCGAGTCAACGATCGAGTACACGCAGGGGATGACGAAGAGCGTCAGGACCATGGAGAAGAGCAGGCCAAAGGCCACGGCCACGGCCATGGGGGACCGCATCTCTGCGCCTTCCGAGGAGGAGAAGGCCATGGGGAGCATGCCCACGATGGTGGTGACCGAGGTGATGAGGATGGGCCGCAGTCTCACGGTGGCGCCTTTGATGATGGCCTGGTACCGCTCCATCCCGCCTCTCCTCAAGGCGTTGATGTAGTCGATCATAACGATGCCGTTGTTTACTACGATGCCCATGAGGATGATGAGCCCCATGAAGGCGGGCACGGACAGGGTCTTGCCCGTTGCCATGAGGCCGAAGACCACCCCGATATAGGCAAGAGGCAGGGTGAACATGACGATGAAGGGTTGCGAGAGTGATTCGAACTGGGCCGCCATGATCATGTAGATAAGGATGATCGCAATGATCAGCGCCTTGGTGAGCTCCCTGAACGAGGTCTGCATATCCTCATAGGTCCCGGACATCTCGTAGAAGTAGCCCTGCGGCATGTCGATGGTTCGCATGATCCGCTCGATGTCGCGGGTGATGCTTCCCAGGTCTCTTCCCATGGTCGAGCCGGTGATGGAGACCACGCGGTTCTGGTTCTTGCGGTTGATGGTCACAGGCCCCACGCTCTCTTCCAGCAGCGCCAGCTGCGACAGGGGTACGCTGAACCCAAGGGGCGACGACACCATCACGGTGCTCAGGGTTTCCATGGTGCTCCGGAAGGGCTCCTGGAAGCGCACTCGCATGTCGTACTCATCTCCCCGGTCGTGGAAGCGGCTCACCACCTTTCCCAGCATGGCCGTCTCCACCGTGGAGGCCACCTGGGCCACAGTCAGCCCCATTTTGGCGGCCTTGTCGCGGTCGACCCGGACATGGAGCTCGGGCTTGCTCTTCTTGAGCGACTTGTCCAGATCCTTGAGCCCCTCCACCCCGGAGAGTTCCTGGATGGCCCGGGTGCTGAGCTCGTCGAGCACGGCGAGGTCGGATCCGTAGAGGTTGATCTCCACGGGGCTGCTGCCCGTGCCCAGAAGGGTTCCGGTGAGGTCCTCGAAGAGGTAGTCCACGCTATGGAGCACCGGGAGCTTCCGGCGGATCTCCTCGATGATCTGCTCGGCGGACTTTTCACGGTCCTCCTTTTCCTTGAACCGGGCGAAGACCTGTGCCCGGTTCACCCCGGAAACAGTCTGTCCTTGTGCCGCCGCGTACTTCGCACCCGAGGTGATGCCCACCATGCTCACGCAGGTGATCACCTCGGGGCGCTCGAGAAAGATATCCTCGACCTGGCGCACGATGTGATCGGTCTCGTCGAGCACCATGCCCTCGGGCAGGGTGATGTCGAGCATGGCCAGGGGGAGGTCCTGCTTGGGCATGAACTCGGTTCCGAGCAGCGGGCTCAGTGCGAGGGCAGCGACGAACAACAGCATGGAGACTCCCACCACGGCGGCACGCCTGTGAAGGACCTTCTCGAGCATTCCGGCATAGGCGGCCCGCATCCTGCCGGTCCAGCCGCCCGCCTCGATGCGCTCGTAGACGCTCTTTTCCTTCTTGAACACGGTGGCCGCGATGGCCGGGACGATGGTGATGGCGATGAACAGGGAGGCCAGCAGCGAGACACACACGGTCAGCGAGAGCGGGCGGGCGAGCTTGCCGGCGATGCTCTGGGAGAGGCTCATGGGGAGGAAGACCGCGACGGTGGTGAGCGTGCTCGCCGTGATGGCCATGCCTACCTCGGTTGCGCCGTTGACGGCCGCGCGGTCGCGCGGAGTGCCCTCCTCGAGGTGGCGGAAGGTGTTCTCGATCACCACCACGGCGTTGTCCACCAGCATGCCAACGCCGAGCGCGATGCCGCCCAAGGTCATGATGTTGAAGGTGTACCCCAGGGCCTTCATCCCGATGAAGGTGGCGATAACGGACAGGGGGATGGCCAGGGCAATGGCGAGGGTGGGCCGAATGGACCTCAGGAAGATGAAGATCACCACCATGGCGATGAGGCCCCCCTCGATGCCGTTGGAGGCGGTGGCGGAGATGGATCGCTGGATGATGTTGCCCTGGTCGAGGATGAGGTGCAGCGAGACATCCTCGGGTATGATCGGTTCCATCTCCTTGAGCTCTTTCTTCACCCGGTTGACCGCCTGGAGCGTGTTGACCCCGGACTGCTTCATGACGGCGATGATCACCGAGGACCGGCGGTTCGCACGCTCGTAGCCCCGGAGTTCCTTGAAGGAGTCCTGCACCTCGGCCACGTCAGCCAGACGCACCGGCCTGCCCTGGGGGTCCACCGAGATGATGGTGGAGCGTATCTGGTCGAGGTCGTCGAAGTAGCCGCGGGTGCGGATGAGGTACTCCTTTTTCCATGCCTCCACGTGCCCGCCCGAGAGGTTGAGGTTCCCGGCCCGCACCCCGGCGATCACCGTTTCCAGGCTCACCCCGGTGCTCTTGAGCCGCTGGGGATCGACCAGGATCTGGATCTCGCGCTCCTTTCCGCCGAAGATGAACACCGAGGCGATGCCTTCGAGGCGTTCGATCCTGGGCTTCATGACATCGTCGATGAAGTCCCGCAGGACCTGGGTGTTTTCCATACCGGTAACCGCGTACTCCAGCACCGGCATGTCCGAGACGTTGAACTTGAGCACCATGGGCGAGTCCGCGTCCTCGGGCAGGAAGTCGGCTATCCAGCTGATCTTCTCCCGCACGTCCTGCGCGGCGAAGTCGAGGGAGGTGCCCCACTGGAACTCGCAGTACACGCTGGAGACGCCCTCGGTGGTCACGGAGTGCACCTCCTTGATGCCCTCCACCGTGCTCACCGCCTCCTCGATGGGCTTGGTGATCAGCGTCTCGATCTCTTCGGATCCCACGCCCTCGTAGGTGGTGACCACCGAGACATAGGGAAACTCCAGTTCAGGCAGCAGGTCGAGGCCAAGGTCAGAGAACGACACCACCCCGAAGAGGGTGATGATCAGGATGAGCATGGTGATCGTGACCCGGCGCCTTACGGATAGCTCTGGCAGGTTCATGGCTCATTCTCCGGAGACCCGCCTTCCGTGACGGTACGCACCGTCATGCCCGGCTTGAGGCCCGCGACCCCGCGCACCACGACCACGTCGTGTTCGGAGAGCCCGGAGGCGACCTCCGTGAGGGAGTCTCCCTCGATGCCCGTGGAGACCGGCACCCGCTCGATCACCCCGTCTCGCAAGGTATAGACGAGATAACCGTCCTCGCCACGAAAGAGCGCTTCCCTGGGCACGGCCAGGACGCCGTTCTTGAGCGTCTGGACGACCCTCGAGCGTGCGGTCATGCCCGGTCTGAGCATCAGGCCGGGGTTATCCAGGGTGATGGTGACCCGGAAGGTGCGGCTCCCGGGGTCGATGGTGGGGTAGATTTTCGTGATCACGCCCTGAAACTCACGCCCGGGAAGGGAATCGACCGTCACGAGGCTTAAGCCTCCCGTCTTCACCGAGTTGAAGATCTCTTCCGGGAGGTCGACCTCCACCTTGACCGTGCCCATGTCCATTACCACGAAGGCGAGCTGCTGGGGACCCGTGAGCTCGCCCTCGTTGACCAGCACCTCGGTGACCACGCCCGAGATGGGCGAAACCACGCGGCACTCCCTGAGGTTCTTCTCGGCGACCTGCTGCGCAACGATCGCCTGGTCGAGCTGGAAGAGGGCGAGGTTACGGGCCGTTAGCGCGTCCTGGTAGGACTGCTCGGTCACGGCCTTTGTCCGGTAGAGGCCCTCCATGCGCGCCAGGTCCCTCTCGGAGCGCTCGAGCGTAGCCTTGGCCTGCTTGAGCTGGGCATCTGCGTTGGCCAGGGCCTGCCGGTAGTCGAAGGGCTCGATGAGCATGAGCAGGCCGCCCTTGCTCACCGGGTCGCTCTCGTCCACGGGAATGCTCTGGATCCTGCCGGAGATCTTGGGGCTGATCCGCGAGACCTCGCGGGGAGACACGCTGCCGACGGCTGTGTACGTCCGGGATATGGAGGTCCTCACCACCCGGGCGGTTTCCACCACGGGGTCCCGGGGCCGGGTCTCTTCAGCCGCGGAGGTGCCGGGCTCCCGGGAGCACGAGAGCGTAATCGAAGAAAGGAGGATGAGAACCGCAGCCATGAGCGGGAAGGCCCTTGTCTTCAAGCAGTCGACCTCCTTCTAGAAGAGAGTTCCCATGGCGGAGCGCAGCGTGGCCAGGGAGGTGGCATAGTCGGTCCTGGCCGAGATGTAGTTCCTGCGCGCCTGGGCCAGAAGGGCCTCGGCATCCAGCACGTTGGTGGTGGTTGCGACCTGCAGGTTGTACCGGTCCTTCTGGATTCGCAGGTTTTCCCGGGCCTGATCGATGGCCTTGGCAGCCACCTCGGTCCTGGCACGGGCTTCCTCGGCCGAGAGGTAGGAGTTCTTGACCTCCAGCAGCACCTGGTCCTTGAGGCTCTGCAGCAGGTAGTTGAGCCGGTTCCTCACGGCCTTCTGGCGGGCGACCGAGAAGTGGCTGGTGCCTCCGTCGAACACGTTCCACCTGAGGCCCACACCCACCGCCCAGGCGTCGTCGTCGCCCACGTCCGAGTCCTCACCGGTCTTCTCGTACTCGTAGGTGGCGGCTACGTTCGGGAGGTATCCGGCCCGCGCGATCCAGATCCCCTTTTCCGCGTTTTCCACCTGGAGCCGGGTAATGCGGATCTCGGACCTGTGCTCCAGGGCTGTTTCATACGCCTCGTCCAGGGATTTTTCGAGCTCCTGCATCGGGATCTCCTCCAGGATGTTCACCGGCGAGGCGATGCTCCGTCCCAGGAGCGTGTTTAGGGCGGACTCGCCGAGCTTCACCGCGTTCTCGGCTATGATGACGTTCTGCACGCTCTCGGCGTAGCGCACCTGTGCCTCGAGCAGGTCGTTCTTGGGGATCATGCCCTGGTTGAAGAAGGCATTGGCAACGTCCAGGTGGGCCTTGATGGAAGCGGCCGAGCTCCGGGCGACCTCCAGGATCTCGCGGGCCTCGACGATCCCGTAGTAGGCCTCGATGACACGGAGCTTCAGATCGCGGATCTCCTGTTCGCGGTCCAGGTTGGCCACCCGGTAGTTGTTGGCTGCGATCCGGTACGCGTTGTACAGGGCGCCGCCGGCAAAGATCGGCTGGGTGACCTCCACGGAGAAGGTGTAGTTGTCGCGGGTGCCCAAGGGAATGATCTGTCCGCCGAGACTCGCCGGCAGGGTCATGGACGGATCTTCGTCGAGCCTGGCATACGAGTAGCCGAGGTCCACGGAGAAGAGCATGTCGGAAAAGCTCGAGCGCTTCTCCATGAGGCTCGCCCGCACCTGCTCGTCCTGCGCCTTGATGAGGGGGTTGTTGGTCACGGCCATGGCAATGGAGTCCTCCAGGCTCAGGGGCTCCTGGGCAAAACCCGTAGTTCCGGCCATGAAAATCATGGAGACGATCAGTACGGCAATCCTGTTACTCACGTTAGTCCTCCCTTAAAATAAGCTGTAATATCCGGTCAATGTACTCAGTCGGCCGGCTGCTGAGCAGGCCGAGAAACCAGTTGTCTCCGATGGACTGCACCGAGCCCAGGATCATCAGCGACATGAGGTCCGGGTCGAACCGCTGTCCCTCCTCGTTGGCGCGGGCAAAGACGCCAGCCAGGAACCGGATGTTCCGCTCCTGGATCTCCCGGAAGCGCTCGAATATTCTCGGGGCCATGTCCGGTATCTGGGAATGGAAGATCTCATAGATGAGCCGGTGGATCTCCCGG
>JBASVF010000283.1:0-8996 GCA_049275795.1 Desulfomonilia bacterium | reverse complement strand
CCTTCATGCCTGGGGCGGCTTCCGGAACGAAGCCCACCTGCATGAGCGTCATGAACTCCTCGATCGTCTCGGGCCTGGGTGTCATGCGCTTTGCGTAATACTCCGCCAGGGGCAGTCCTTCCCGGATACAGGTCTTCCACAGGATGTCCCCAGCCTTGAGGAAGAGCCTCGGATTCTCGGTCAGGTCGCGGGTGACCCGGGAGAGGGTGTCCTGGGAGATCGTGCCTGTTTTCACGAGCTCTCGTCCCGCCTGGCGGGTAGCCTCCAGGACCTCGTCGGATGCGCGCTTGAGCGAGGGCAGGACCAGCCCTTCTGACATGGGCCGGTAGATCTCGGCCGCGAGACCGCCGAAGCGGCCGTAGATGAAGCGGGCCCAGGACGAGAGCTGGTCGAAGACCGAGCGCTCGGGAAAGCCGGCCACGGAAAGAAAGACGATCCGGGGATGCCTGCCGCGCAGAGGGTGAATGGTCTCGTTGCCGATCGCGATAAAGAAGGGCTGGATAGCAGGCAGGGTGCGCTCGACGAATGCCTTCATATCCGCATTGAGCGTGAAGTGGTACAGGGGGAAGGCGTACACCGCCAGGTCGGAATCCAGCCACCGGGGATAGAGGTCCATCGTCATGTCGTCCTTGAGGACGCACACGCCGGGGGTCTTGGTCCAGCAGCACATGCATCCCCTGCAGGTGGAGATCTTCTTCTCCCTCAGGTTCACCACGTCCACCTCAGCCCCGGCATCCCGCATCCCCTCCGTCAGGGCGTCGAGCATGAGCCTGGTCTTGCTCATGCCGTCGGTTCTCGGGCTTGCATTGAGTGCGAGCACTTTCATGGAAAAACCTCCTTCATGGGCATTGCCGGGGCAAATAGTACTCCGCATGGGCGGGAAAGTCTACCGCGGTTGCAGGGGTCGAAGGGACGAAAAACCCGGCAGGGCCCGCCGAGGGCTCTGCCGGGGTGGCATATGGACCGGATGTTCCTCTCGCGGCTTGTTCATCAACCTAGGGCGCAGAGGCGATCTCTTCCGCGGACGAGGCGCCGGCCTTCTTCGAGGATGGCCTCGGGGTTCATCAGGAGGCGCTTGATCTCGTTCTGCACCTGGGAAACATAGAACCCGTGGTAGACGCGATGGTCGAAGGTCATGCACAGCTTGAGGACGGGCTTGACCACGAGCTTGCCGTTCTCCACCCACGGCCTTTCCTGGATCTCGGGGATGACCACGAGGAGGCCGCAGCGGGCGATGGGGATGAGCGGCCCGTAGGCGGACTCGATCCCGTGCTTGTTCACGGAGGAGATGATGGCCGAGCCGAAGGGGTCGTCGGGGAATCCCAGGAACCCCAGGTTGAGGCCGATCTTGTTGACGAGCAGATTGCCGCACTTCATGATGAGCTTTACCAGGGCGATCGAGCAGTATTCTACGATCGTCTTCGAGGTCTGGAAGGTGGGGCCGCGGTTCTGCCTGACCAGCTCCGCCCCATCCCGGATTTCGCGGGCGATCTCGGAGAGGCTCTTCTTGTCGGCCTCGTGGATCTTGATGCCCGAGATGTCATGCCCGTTGTCCATGGAGACCATGAGCGTGAAGTCAACGGTCTTCCTCCTTAAGATCCTGTTCCCCTCCACCTTTGCGTTCACCTGGGGATATTTTCTCAGGACCATGCTCAGGACCTTGGTGCACAGATGCGTTACCGTGATGGCGTGGCCGGTCGTTTCGCGGTAGCAGCGGATGAAGTCGAGGGCCTCGGTCATGTCGACGTGGAGGCTGGATAGTATGAGAGGCTCTTCAGGGGTCTTCCACCAGGCGGCGGACATCTTGAAGCAGGAGGTGATCGTTTCAGGTTCTGTAAACCGTGAGCGATTCCACAGACTCGTCATATCGTCATATCTCCTTGATCGTTCATTTCGGCACGACAACGGGATAGCCTCACTTCGTTTCCGGAACCGATGGCATATAAGGCCCGGGAACTCGGTTAAAACGGTTCATACGTGCCGCTTGGGGGGAATATCAGGAATCATGCCATGTTCACCGGCAGATGATGCGCTAATAACAACGGGATAATATCAGGTAATGTCTAGTATTAAAAATGCTTTCATCAAAACATTTAAATACTTGTCCTCATCTCGGGTGGATGAAAAAATTTTCCCCAGGTGAAAAAGTTACCCCTTTCACCTGTTGTACAGCCCTCGCATCCGAGGCCCTGTTTCCGGGCGCAAGGTCCATAACATGGAGCAAAACGAGGGATTGCGCACACGGGCCCTGGTGTTTCCCGCAACGCTCCGGCGTCACGGCCGTTCCAGGCTTTTCCCGGGGATGGGCTCCTGCTGATTTCCGTTGACATCCCTGCCGCATTCCCTGCATATTCCCACCGTCTTCACAAGGAGCGAGCATTCCGTACAGCAGGGACAGGGTGGTGCCGGGAACCGGTGTTGCCATGCAGCTGACCGAATTCGATCATGAGGGAATCATCGAGAGAAACATGCGGGAATGCTCGCCCTTCTCCGAGCAGCTGCAATGGATCGATCCCTCCGAGGCGCCGAGGCTCGAAGACGAGCGCAGGGAGCTGCTCGACCTTCTCTCGAAACGTGCCCTGACAGCCTTCAATGGTACAAAGCCATACGTATCCGGCCTCTCTCCCGGCTGCCGGCTGTGCGGGGAGGGCTCCTGGTCGTGCTTGTTCATCAACAACGTCTGTAACGCCCGCTGCTTCTACTGCCCGTCCCCGCAGGACAAGAACGACCAGCCCGGCACGAGCACGCTCGTCTTCACGCACCCCGGCGACTACGTGGACTACCTGGAGCGCTTCGGATTCAAAGGTGCAAGCATAAGCGGGGGAGAGCCGTTCATGACTTTCGACCGGACACTCTCCTTCGTGGCCGGTGTCAAGAGGCGCTTCGGCGCGAAGATACACCTCTGGCTCTACACCAACGGCATTCTCGCCACCCCGGAAAAGCTTGCACGGCTCCGCGATGCGGGCCTCGACGAGATCCGCTTCAACATCGGTGCAACAGGCTTCTCCCTGGAGGGAGTCTCGAAGGCCATCGGCCTCATACCATGCGTCACGGTAGAGGTCCCGGCCGTGCCCGAGCGCATGGAGCTGCTCGCCGGGCTGATGCCCCGGATGTGCGAGCTGGGCGTGAGCTTCTTGAACCTCCACCAGATCAGGTGCACGGCCTTCAACTGCCCGAAGCTCATCGAGCGGGGCTACACCCTCGCGCACGGGCCCTTCATAGGAGTGGTGGAGTCCGAGCTCACGGCGTTGAGGCTGCTCTGTGGCGCGGTCGAGCAGGGCATCGGGATGGGGGTGAACTACTGCTCGCTCATTTACCGCCACCGGTTCCAGACCAGAGCGGCTCGCCTGAGGTGGGCGAATCTCATGAAGAGAGAGTATGAGGATATCACCGATGCCGGCATGATCAGGAGCCTCTCGGCACCGGCCGATTCCGGGGTTCTCGGCCGTCTCCTGGAGGCCTGCCCGGAAGGGCAGGGCGCTCGCGTGAGCGAGCAGAACGACCGCATCTTCTTCGGCCGGGCGCACCTGGACCTGCCGGGACTAGAGCTCGAGGGGCTTCGGGTCTCGTATCACCACACTTCGATCCATCCCCGGGTCACCTACCGGAACGCCTACCGCGAAGTCAGGCTCAATGCGAGGAAGACCGTGATCCTGGAACGCGCCCAGGCCGGCCCCGCGATCGAGCTTGATCCCGCCGAGATCCAGGCCTTCAAGGCTGTCACCGGCGGAGACTGCTCTCCGCCCGGCGACCCGGAGTCTCTCCTGCGCCGGTTCCCCGAACTCGGGAGGATACCGGGCGCCCGCGGGAAGTGGGCGGCGATCCTGCATGCGGAGCGGATCAGGCCGGGCCTGCTGGAGTATTACTGACCCGGCTCGGGGCCATGGCACGGCTTGCATGCCACCCCTCCACCGGCCGGGGCGTGGTGAGACCTCGATTGAGGATGAGGAAACTCCGGCAGGGCCGGTTTCGCGGCCGGGAGCGGTCATTTCTCCAAGCCCCCGCGCCCGCTGCCGGGTTGCAGCGAAGGTACTCAACCTAAGGAGCTTCTCCGAACCCTTTGGGGCTGGTAGGGAACTTGCATATTACTAGGTGAATACATGGCCAACAAGCGGGGATGCCGGGATGAAGCTGCTGGTACATGCGTGTTCCCAGGGGGTTGAGCCTTCCCGTGAAGGTGCGTATTGTCCTTCTTATGGGTGCGGATGCCCCTCCCGGGGTATGGTGGATGCCCCAGAAGTATGGTGTGTACCCCCGGGGCCCGGCGGCTGTACTTGCCGCGCCGGGCGGCCTTGGGCGACGGCCCACCGGGCTCGCGCAGGAGGCTGCGGCCATCGGGAAGGCGTGTGGGACAGCGACGAACAGGATCCCCTTCACGAGCAACAACAGCGCTTTTTTGCACCGGAGGGCATGCGGCTTTCACCCGCAGGCCCTGGCCCGGCGGGTTATCCGGCCTCAGAGGGCTGGGAAGGCGGGCACGCGGGGGAATGGCGCTTGAAAAAACGAGGTGTATCATGAACACTCCGCTTCTTGCCACCATGACGGACACCGAAATCGATCAGTACGTCAGCAGCATCAGTTTTGAGAACCTCTCCGATGTATGTCTGCAGATCCGGATCTACTGCGAACACGTGCAGCGCATCGCCAGGAAGCGCAACGACCTCTCTCCTGACGCCCGGATCATGATCGAGAACCTGGCAAAGCTGAGCAAGGCCATTGCAGACCTGGGGCTCATCTCCTCACTGGAAATGCCCAGTGTCTGAAAAGCCGCTTTCCCCGGCCGGGACCCATGCGCACCCTGCCGTCATGGGTGGGTTTTCCCGTGCAGGATATCCCTCGAAGTACGTCCAAGACCTTCTCTTGAGCTCTGTTCGTTCCTCGAAGGGCGGGCGGTAGAGCCTGCCTTTCCCGGCCGGAGATTTGCGGGGAGGCATCAAGTTTCCCATGTTATGTGCCGACTGATAGGGCATGGCGGTCATCGAGAGGGGCAGCATGGGAAGCGGCACAACAGTGCTCGAGACGCCGGCTGGACGGCCGGCAGGATGCGCATCTAAGGGGATGGTTCCCGATACCGGCCCCGATCTCGCACCCGGCTCCCTGAAGAATCACGGCACATGCTGATCACGCCACCCTCCGGAAGAGCGGATCTTCGGAACCCGCCCGTTATCACCCTGATCATCATCCTGGTCAATGTGCTGATCTACGTCCTCTTCCAGTCGTCGGACCGCCGTATATACGAGCAGGCACGGGAGTATTACCTGAGCTCCGGCCTGGCGGCCATCGAAGCGGCGGCATACGAGCAGTACCGGGAATACGGGGCTGTCGTGGGTCTCCCCGCAAGCCGGATGGGGGATCCATCTCTTCACGGGAAACAGGCCCCCCTGCTGCACGACATGCACAAGGACGGGCAATTCATGGACAGGCTCGGCAGGGGCCAGGTGATAACCCCCGAAATGGAAGCCTACTCCTCCTGGAAGAACGGACGGGACCATCTCGACAAACTCTTCTCGTCTACAACGGTCATGCGCTACGGGTTCGTGCCGGCGGCCCGGGATCTCGATAGTGCGATCTTTCACATGGTTTTCCATAACGGACCGGCCGGCCTCATGGCCGGCATGATCCTCCTGTGGCTGGTGGGGTACGTACTCGAGCCGGCCTTTGGCAGGACCCTGTATGCGGCACTCTATGTCCTGGGAGGGCTGTTCGCGGCCGTGCTCTACTGGCTGGCCTGCTCTGCATGCACGGCGCCGCTCGTCGGGGCCTCGGGGTCTGTCGCCCTCCTCATGGGCGCCTACGCGGTGCTCTATGGCAGGCAGAAGGTCAGGCTGTTCTACCCGGCGGGGTGGCGCCTCGGTAACGCAACGGTCCCGGGCGGCATCGTCCTGGCCCTGTGGGTTGCCAGCGAGCTCTTCCAGTTCTGGCTCGCAGCGGAAAACAGGGCTGTGTATCCCGCCTACCTGGGATGCTTCGGGTGCGGAGTCGCCGTGGGGTTCGCACACCGGCTCATACCGGGCGCCGGGAAGAAGGACCATCCCGGCCCCGAGCCGGATCCCGGGCTCAATGCCGAGCTGCTCCTGGACAAGGCCATCAGGAGAGAAGAGAAGCTCGACACGCAAGGGGCGCGCTACCTCTTGGGAGAAGTGCTCAAGCTCGACCCCCGCAACCGCACCGCACTCACCCGGAAGTACCACCTGGACAAGGCCGATGCCGGATGCGGCGATCTCCACTCAAGCGCCGGCAGGCTCCTGGCCCTCCTGGTTGATGACCGGCAGGCGCACCAGGAAACCCTGGCCGTCTACCGGGAATACATCCGCACCGCGAAAAAGCCGAGGCTCCCGGTTGAATTACTCTTTTCCCTCAGCTCGTATTTCGCGGCCACGGGTCACCTGGAGGAGTCCGAGAAGATCATGGGCCTCCTGCTCAAGAAAAAGCCCGATCTCCCGAAGATGCCCCAAGGCCTCCTTCACCTTGCCCGGGCGTGTCTGAGGGACGGCCTCGAGGGCAAGGCGAGAAGTTATCTGCAGGTGATCTGCATGCGCTATCCTCTTTCCGGAGAGTTCGCGACAGCCCGTCGCATACTTGACGACCTTGACGGCTTGACACCCTCGCAGACGCGGTCCTGATCCCGGTGCTAGCCCTGGTTCTCGATTCCGCGCAGGTACCTGCGTGCGTGAGGGGTGATCTCGTGGTCCGGGTAATCGCGGATCAGCTTCTCCAGGATGTCTGCAGCCTTCTGCGGTTCGAGCATCTTCTCGCTCAAGATCCTGGCCGTCAGGAAGTATGCCTTGGGAACCATGGGAACATCCGGCGAGACCCGGATGAAGCGGTCATAGGCTTCCAGGGAGGCGCGATAGTTGCCCACCTCGCTGAGCGAGGCCGCAACCTTGAAGAGAATCGGGCTCCTCGGGTTGAACGAAGGCTCGATCGCTGCGCATTCCAGGTACACGTTCCGGGCGGTATCCATCGAGCCCGCCCTTACCAGCAGCTCGAGGTAGGAGCGCGCATGACCGATCATCTCATCATGCCGGTTGAGGAGTCTCAGGAGGTGGTAGTAGCGCCCGGACAGCCCGGGATCGGTGAAGTGCGCGCCGGTCTCCGCACGGATGAGCTCCAGCGCGTCCTGATGCTTTCCCTCCCTGATCAATACCTCGGCGCTCGCCAGGATGTCAGAGGCCGCCTCACCCCCGGATGAAATCCCGTTCGGGCCGACAGCCGGCCCCTCCAGGTCCGTTTCGTACCCGAGGACGCCACGGTACTGCAGCATGACGTAGCCGATAAGGTGGTGGGCAATGATGAAGCAGCAACAGCACGCCAGTGCAGAGAAAAGGGCGTACAGCACCGCAGGGACATAGGGCCTGATGAGATAGACAAAAGCGCAGGGAACCAGGAAGAGAACCACGATGGAAAGGTACATGGCAAGATACGGCCTGCCTATTTTCGAGGCCGTGCGCATCATGGCCGGCGGGTTGAGTGCCTTAGGAAAGCTTGCGCCCATTGACAGGTTCATGGCTGCAACAGGCATGACGAGCGGCAGGATAACGAGGCAGGCCGTGTATGCCCCTGCGAGCGCGGGGCGTCCCACAGCCGCGGCCGCTTCCCCGGGGATTGCGGACAGAACGGCCCATAGGGCGGCGGCGACAAGCAGGTACAAAAGCCAGTACTGCGCCCATGGCGCGAGATCCTCGGCGATGATCCGCTCGTCGATACCGGGAGGCGCCATGCTCCCGCGGGTCGTCTGCTTGAGCACGTCAAAGCAGTACTTCAACAGTGCGCCGAAGAGGAGCAGCTCTATGACCGCGCTCAACACCCCGGGCGAGGAGAAGAGCGCCATGAGCACGGAAAGGACGAGAATGAACCCCGCCGCCGTCGCGGTGAAGGGGTATGCCAGGAACCGGGGCAGCCTGTTCCAGAAAGGCTCGACAACGCCCTGCTCCGGCAGTTCCTCAACCGCGCAGCCGCACCCGGGGCACACGTACACCACGACCGATCCACGTCCTCCCATCTCGCGGCTGGAGACGCAGTCCCTGCAGAAGGCGGCGTTGCAGGCGTCGCAACGCCACAATGCCGGTCTCGCCGGATGATGGGTGCAGGAAATCTTCTCCATGACTCATCTCACAGGCATCCGTGGCAAGAACAAGGCGCCGGATGCCGTGATATACATATAGTATGTATCGTCAGATGCTGTGCTTTTTTTCAATATCATATTCCTGATGGATCGCCCCGGCCGTTTTTTCCTGGATCCGGCAGGCCGGAGGAGACTCGAGATCGTTTGATGCATTGATTCGGGTCGGCGAACGGCTATTTATATAAAGAAATCTTACGGCAAAGGCAACGCGCCGGGGAAGGGGTAAGACATGGACGAACGCAAGCGGATCGATGCACTGCAGGTGGCCCTGAACAACGAGACCAGTGAGCGGGAGTTCTATCTCCGGCATGCACGCAGAACCGCCAACCCCTTGGGCAAGGCCATGTTCGAGGAGATAGCCGACGACGAACTCGAGCACTACCAGAGGCTCAAGGAGCTGCACGAAAAATGGGAGAGCGCCGGGAAGTGGCCTGAGAGCCTGCCCCTGTCGGTCAGGAACACCACGGTGGGAAAGCTCCTGGACGTCGACAGGCTGATCGCGATCTCGGGCGAGGCGGCCGGCGATGCGGACGACATTGCTGCGATTGAGAAGGCACTCGAGTTCGAGGCCAAAGGCTCGGAGTTCTATGCCGAGCTCAGGGACGCCCTTACCGATCCGAGGGAAAAGGCCTTCTTCGACCTCCTTTCCAAGATCGAACGCGAGCACTACCTCTCGCTAAAGGACGCCGAGGAGTACCTCAAGGACCCGGTTTCCTGGCTGCGCAGAACCGAGCGCCACTCCTTCGACGGGGCATAGGCCCCCGCGCCGCGGATATGGGCCTGCCCGGTGCGCAGGCACGGCCTCCAGCGATCTATGTTTGGTCGAGCGCCTGAGGACACGGCCGCCGGGGAGGGTGAGCCGATCATCCTG
>JBASVF010000282.1:0-2126 GCA_049275795.1 Desulfomonilia bacterium | reverse complement strand
CGTGCGCATCAGCGCCTACAGCATCGTGCTCGTGACCATGACCTTCCTCGGCCTCTACGCAGGGCTCTGGCTCGACAAGGCCACCGGCATGTCCCCCAACTTCACCTTCCTCATGCTCATCTTGGGCATCGCGCTGGGCTTCAAGGGCTTCATCCAGGAGGTCGTCATCGAAAGGAGGAAACGCCCGTGATCACCCTGTTCATCGCCATGGGAGCGGCCGCCTTCGCCGCCATCCTCGCCCGCTTCGCACTCAGGAAGACCGCCCAGACCGCTCCCGCACGCGAACCCTAGCCTCCCCCACCCTGCAGCCCGGCGAACGGACATCGTCCCCGCCCGCACACCGCCGCCAGGGCAGCATCAACCCCCGACCTAGGCCGGCATGAGCACCGGCCCCAGGCATCCTGAGCCACCGTCCATGTCACGAATGGCTTGGAATGTCCCGGGGATGATTGCTATAATACCTGTATGAACCTATTCGATGACATCTCGAGGAGGGCCGCTCAAATCCATGACGAGATGGTGCGGCTCAGGCGGGACTTCCACCGCCACCCCGAGCTCGGGTTCAGTGAGCACCGCACCGCAGCCAAGGTGGCATCGTACCTGAAAAACCTCGGGCTCGATGTGAAAGAGGGCGTGGGCGGGACAGGGGTCGTGGGTCTTCTCCGTGGCGGAAGCCCGGGTGGGACCGTGATGCTCAGGTCCGACATGGACGCGCTTCCCATCCAGGAGAAGACTTCTGTACCCTACCGCTCGGAGAACCCCGGGGTCATGCACGCCTGCGGGCACGACGGCCACATGGCCATCCTCCTGGGGACGGCCACTGTTCTTGCCGGCATCGCCCGGAGCATCCGGGGCCAGGTCAAGTTCGTGTTGCAGCCGGCCGAGGAAGGGCTGGGCGGAGCGAGCCGCATGATCGAAGACGGGGTGCTCGACGATCCGGAGGTGAACGCCGCCTTCGGCCTGCACCTCATCACCGCCCTGCCCTGCGGCACCGTGGGCTGGGGCAACGGTACGCTCATGGCCGCCATGGACTACTTCGTGCTCAGGATCAAGGGCCGGAGCGGCCATTCGTCCATGCCGCAGGAGGGCGTTGACGCCATCCTGGCGAGCGCACGCGTCATCGAGGGCCTCCAGTCGCTCAACCGTACAGCTGACGGCTCCTCCCCCGGCTCGCTGATCAACATCGGGACGATCAGAGGCGGCGACGCGTCCAACGTGATCGCCGAGGAGGTCGAGCTTACCGGGACCGTACGCACCCTCGAGCCCGAGGTGCGCACAGCCATGCCCTCCTCCATCGAAGGCATCGTGGGCAAGGCGGTCAAGGGCATCGGCGCCGATTTCGAGCTCTACTATCACCAGGGGTATCCCCCGGTGGTCAACGACGAGGACCTGACCGGCCTGATGCGCCGGACTGCCGGAGAGATCCTGGGCGCGGACAGGCTCTTCGAGCTGCCCCCGCTCATGGCGAGCGAGGACATGGCCTTCTACCTCCAAAAGGTGCCGGGGTGCCTCTTCTTTTTGGGGGCCGGGAACCCTGAGAAGGGACTTACCAACCCGCTCCACAGCTCGACGTTCGACTTCGACGAGTCGGCGCTGGCCACGGGTGCGACCCTGCTCGCCTCCCTGGCCCTGGCCTGGTTCGACAGGTGGGGATAGCCGGGCGGGTTTCGGGGCAAGGCAATGCTCGCCGGCCGGGCAACCCTGCTCCGGAACGTTCCGGATACCCGGCCCGCCTCCGGCGTGGGGCCTCCCGCGCTCGCCTTTCTTTTCATTGAAGCCCGGGACAAGCGCAATGTCCAAGGAAACCCTCAGTCGCGCCTGGCCTCTTTTCGAGAGCCGCCGTTCGAGAAGCTCGTCCACTTCTCGCTGAGCTCCCGCAGCCTGGAATCGACCAGGTAATTGATGGTGCCCTCCTCGAAGGCCCCGTAGGCGGTCTTGCTGCCCGCCTTCTTGACGGTGAGGATCTCGATGCCCTCGTCTATGGTGTTCACGGCCCAGATATTGAAGTCGCCCCTCCTCACCGCATCCACGACCTCGTCACGGAGGACGAGGTTCCGGACATTGCTCGCCGGGATCATGACCCCCTGCTCGCCGTTGAAGCCCTGTTCCCTGCACACGCCGAAGAA
>JBASVF010000281.1:0-5676 GCA_049275795.1 Desulfomonilia bacterium | reverse complement strand
CTGATCCTTGGTGCATTGGAGGTCAAGGGCGGGGATATCGTGCTCGACCTTGCCTGCGGTACCGGCATTCTCGGCAGGAGGATCGCCTCGAGGGTGCCGGAAAGCCTGATAGTGGGAATCGACCTCTCGGTGCCCATGCTCTCCTATGCATCCGGCCGCTATGATGAGCAGGGCACCCGGGAACGCCTGCTGATCCACGCTGATGCGCAGGACCTGCCCCTGGAGGACGCGAGCGTCGATGCCGCCCTGTGTGCAGGCGCGCTTCACCTGTTCCCGGACGCCGGGAAGGCCCTGCGCGAGGCGGGCAGGGTTCTGAAGCAGGGCGGCCGCTTCGCTGCCGCGGCCTACTATCGCGGCTCGAGCCCGGTCTCCTGGTTCGTTGAGCAAATGGCTGGCATCGTGGGCGGGGTGCGCGGCCACACGCTGGACGAGTATCGGCGGATGATTCGCGAGGCAGGCTTCGAGGGAATGGACCTCCTCCACCAGGGCCCGGTGTGGATGGTCATGAGCGGGACCAGGTCCAAAGATGCCGCTGTTCGGCCGTGAGCTCAACCGTCACAGCGGTGCGAGGCGGCTTTCCGGGCGGCGGTGTGATGCGGCGAATACCCGTGCTCGCAGCCGGTGAAACACCGGTATCGGGTGCGGCCCGGGCGTTTCCCGCGCGCCTCGCCGGGTGCGAGCACATGCATCGGCGGCGCCTGTAACCCGGGCGCGAAGGTGCTGCTTTTCTGATCCGATTTCCTGGAGCTTCCTTGAAAGACAGGCGTTTCGAGCCCCTCCCCCCTTCGGATGCGGGAGGAGGGGCTCATGGAGTCAGTTAGCGCTCGTGGTGAGGTAGGTGTTGAGCTTGTCGATCCACTTCCAGGTGACGTTCTCGCCGCCCGGCTTGGTCGTCTTGAACTCGATCCTGGCCGGGTGCTTCTCGTCGATGACGATCGTGTTATTGGAGCCCCTGAGCACGGGCAGCAGGTGCGGGAAATCCGATGCCGAGAGGCTCACCCTGATGCGGTGGCCGGCCTTGAAGACGTTGCACATGGGCCATACCTCGACCACGTACTCGTAGACCTCGCCCTCCTTGATGAAGTCGGGCTGCTGGAAGCACCGGTCGTAGAGCGGGTTGAACGGGTCGGCCCGGTACGCGGGATCAATGCCGTGCGGTTCGGCGGGGTTATAGGGCCTGGCCCTGCTGTTGAGCCAGCCCGAGGAGATGTTGCGGGCACGGCCGTTCGGGAACACGTCGTTGATCTCCACCACCCACTGCACGTCCTTGGCGTTCATGATATCGGTGAAGACGTTGCTGTCCACCTTGATGACGCTCTCGATGCGGTCCATGATCAGATTGCTCTTGTTCGCGGGAAGGGTCCCGCCGAACTTCGTGCTGGCCCAGAAGGTGAGCGTCAGCGGCCCTACGATCTCGAGGTCTTTCTTCAGGGGATCGGTGGTGAAGGTGAGCACGCCCACCTCGTCGGCCCGCTCGTCCTCGAAGAACATGTACGCGTCGATGTTTGCGCCGAGCACGAGCTTGGAGAACTGGGAGACGATCGCGGGGATTCCCATCATCCACCTCGTAGAGGAACGCGAGAGCAGGCCGTGCAGGTTCATGGGGTTGTGCTCGAGCACCGGGTTCTCCTTCTGCCAGGTGCAGAACAGGAGCCGGTTGTTGTAGTCATCGAAGCCCGGCTTCTCCACGAGCTGGTAGTTGTTTGCCGCGTTCGAGATGGAGAACCAGTCGAGGGCGATCTTGTCGGCCTTCTTCTTCGAGAGGTAGTACGTCCTGTTCTCGGTACGGCACTCGGGCAGGGGCCAGCTCTTCTCGGCGCGCCACTTGCGGATGCCGTCAACATAGAGCACCACCGGGAACTCGGTCATGAACTGCCCACCGATGCCCTTGATCTTGAGGTCGAACCAGCGGGCTGCGATCTCGCAGTTCACCAGTCCCATCACGCCCATGCCCATCGAGCCGTCGATGTGGTACCAGGGGCCCACGAGCAGCGCCTTGTCGCCAGGAGCGTGGTTTTTGAGGCCATAGGCATAGTTGTTGAGCGTGCCCCGGGTGAAGATGTCGAACCACCCTCCGGTGAGGAACACGGGCAGGTTGGGGGAGATGGTGCTGATGTTCATGTCCGGGTACTCGGGGAAGAAGTAGCCGTCGTCCGGCTTGACGGGCCAGTAGATCATGGGCGACCTGCTCTCGTAGAACTCGAGCTTGTACTCGTTCTTGGTGTCGAGGAACCAGCTGATGGGGACCGAGATGTTCCTGAGGTGCTCCTCCCAGATCTCCGAGGCCTCGACCAGATCATTGAGGTCTGGCAGCAGGGGTGTGTTCTCTCCCAGATTGAGCAGGGGTGGCAGCGCGCCCAGGATCTCGACCAGACCGAGCCAGGCCGGGATGAACTCGAGGTCCAGGTTGGCGCCGTGCGCCACGATGTCGCGGTAGGCGTCGCTCATGCTCACGATCGGGAACAGGGCCTTGAGATGAACCGGGTTGCCCATGCTGTCGGTCTTGATCTGGCCGGCTGCCATGAGCTGGATGATGGCCATGTACGAGGGGCCGATCATGCCCACGTTGCCGTCGGACCAGGGCTGTCCGGGGATCCATTCGTCGATCACGTAGGCCGTGTCGAAGTGCTCCTCGGGGGCAAAGGAGACCCACGAACCCTTGGATGAGCCCGTGCCGCGGATGTCGATGCCCATGAGGTTGTAGCCGTGTGCAAGGAGCGGCAGGTAGAGCATCATCATGATCTCCCTGCGGTAGGGCGTGGCCACCAGGATGGTGGGCAGGCTCTCGCCCTTGTGCCGGATCACGGTGCCGAACAGGTCGACCGGCGGCTGTACCGGCGTGCCGGGGACCGGGATGCGGACATTGAGATCGATGGCATAGTCGCCTACACCAATCTCGGATGCCCTCAACTGGAGCTCATCGAGCATGCTCTCGTCGAGCTCGCCGGCAAAGACGGCCGGCGCGGCGAAGAGCAGAACAAGACACACCAGGAGCGCCCAAAGTCTTTTCATAGAAACCTCCTCATTTATACAGTCATAGAGCAAAGAGCATTGTGGTTCTGTTGAGAAGAGAGCACCTCGAGTACATCGCAAAATCAATAAATAATGCTTTATATACTTAATAAATGAAATCCGGGATGAAAGCAAGACGCGCTTTATCGGGAAACGCAAGAGGATACCGCCCGGCGGCCGGCCCCTGCCGGGGTGCAGACCTGCAAGGCGTGGGCCCATGGGGACCGCATCATTCGCTCTGGCCGTTGAGATGCTGGCGGATCTTGATGCGGATCGACTCCGGGAGCTTGATGCCCACCGCGTTGAGCCTCGACTCGTACTTCTTGAGCGACATCATGTGCGGGGACGAGGACGAGAAGATCTTCAGGTACGACTGCACGCTGCCTTCCAGCTCCTTGCGGAAGATCATGTCCTGGTTGAGCATGTCCTCGATGGGCGCGATGACCCGGTAGTTGACGGGCCGGCACATGGACCGGTAGGCCACGAAGCGCTGGGTGACCTCGCACTCGTAGTTCTTCTCGCGGATGCTCTTCTCCAGGATGTTGAGGTTGATGCAGTCGAGTATCTGGAACTCGTACTTCTCCGGCAGCGCGCTTCGGATCATCCCCTTGGCCCTGGCGAGCAGGGGGCACTTGCCCACGCCCTCGAAGCAGGGACGGTCGCACCTCAGGTAGAGCACGAAGTCGATGTCCGAGCCCTGCGTCGAGGTGCCCATGTTCACCGATCCCATCACGTCCATGGCGATGTGGCCCTTGATCTTGTCGTCGAGCAGGCGCGCCACCTCCTCGAGCACGTCGATGCGGTACTCGGTCTCGCGCGTCTGGAACGAGCGGAAGAACTTTTTGATCTCGTTGAAGAGCTCGATCTCCGGGATGTGGGAGTACTTCACCACCGTGGTGTCGAAGTTGCGCTGCTCGGCGAGCGCAAGCCATCTCTCGCGGTCGATGACCTCTGCGGTCCACTCGCCGCCCTTCGGGTAGTAGTCGGCGACGTCGTAGACCTTTTCGTCCGCGATCTTGCGGAACACGACCCGCCGCACCTTTCCCTCCTCGATCTCGACCTGGTGGAAGAACCCGCCTTCTGACACCTCGCCGTTGACCTGGGTGACCGCGCCAAAGTTCGAGGGATTCAGGTAGAGGGTACCGCCGCTTTCCAGCACGCCCCAGGCGTGATGGGCGTGGCCCGAGAGGCAGAGCGTCACCGGGTTGGAGTCGCAGTAGGTGCGAAGCGAGGGCGAGCCCACGGGCCCGGCGTACGACGTCCGGTCATGGATGCCCCACGCGGGCTGGTGGACCGCGATGATGTCGGGTTTGACGGCCCTGAAGAAACGGAACATCTCGTTGCCGCGCTCGTCCGCGCCCCTGCCCGCCTGGTACCTCACCACATAGCGCTCCGGGATGCCCGTGGTCCACACGTCGGCCCCTCCATAACCCGAGATCTTCAGGCCTTCCTCGATGAACCAGTGCAGGTGCAGGTCGTTGTCGTGCAGCGAGGTGAACTTCAAGTCCATGTCATAGTTGCCCGGGATGCAATAGATGGAGGACGAAGGCTTGGAGAGGAAGATGTCCTTGAGCACCTTGTACTTCTGCTGCATGACCCGGCGCGCCCGGATGGTGAGCTGCTGATACCTGGTGCCCAGGTCCTCGATCTCCTCGGAGATGTCCGGGTTCTCGAGCAGTTCGTCCACGAAGTCCTCGATGGTAATGGTCTCCAGGCCCATCTTCCGGCGCAGGCCGTTGAAGTACGACTGGATCTCGTGGTAGCGGATCGAGGCTCCCATGTTGTAGAACGGGATGTCGATGAGGTCGCCTGCGATGATGTATACGTCGGCAACGGTCTCGAACAGGAGGTTTCGCACCTTCTCGAAGTCGCCGTGGATGTCTGTGGCGTAAATGAGCTTCATGCTTCTCGGGTATCGGCCCCTCGGGAAGGGATCATGAGGCCCTGGCCCTATTTTTAAGCCCGCCCCCCTTTATGACGCTTCCCGGCATCGCGATGTATGTCCGTTTCTACCACAGGGCAAGGGGCTCTATCCAGGATTTTTCTCCCGGCGAGGTGCGCGGGGGAAAATGGCCACTCAGCCTTATCGGGAACGGGCGGGACAGCGGGGGGTTGCTTCGAGGAGGAGACGGCCGCCCGGGCCCCAGTTTTCGTACCGTGCGGGAGGGGATTCTAAAACGGGGCGCAATACCTCCGGGAAGCCGGAGGGGAAACCTCTCATGCGCCAAGAAAACCGGCGATCGAGTACCGCGCCCCTTCAGCGCGCCTTCAGGGGACGGTAGAAGGGGTCGTAGTACGGGTAGTTGAAGGGGTGGTAGGGATAGAACCGGGGGTAGGGGTAATCGTAGGTCTTTTTCCTGGGAGGCCACAAGATGTGGTTCGTCATGGCTATCACCGGGTAGGTGTACTCGTACTCGCCGATAGTCCTCACCTCGGTTCCGGTGACCAGGCCCACGATGGTAATCTCCCGTCCCTGGCAGTACACGGCCGGATCGAGGAACCTGTCGTACTCGGCCAGGAAGCGCCCGGTGGTCGTGTCGCCGGGTTCAGGGCGGCAGTTGCCGCCCCGGGGCTTCTCGAGTATCTCGATCGTGGTCCCCTCGGGGTGGGGGGTGGTGTTGAGGATCACCCCTGCCCAGAGCACACGGGCCCCTTCAAAGGCCT
>JBASVF010000280.1:0-1976 GCA_049275795.1 Desulfomonilia bacterium | reverse complement strand
CTATGAAAATATGAGCAAGACATGGAGCCAGGTTCTGTGGCATGATAGCAATGTAAAGGAGGTCAACATATTCGTGTTGTCCTCGATGCAATGGTTTTCAGCTGGTTTCTGATGTGCCGGCGGTACGAGGCGTGCGTCGGCACCCTTTTTTTCCTCACGGCCTTCGACAGCGGGCGGTGCATCGCTTCATCGTCGGGCTTGCGATGCAGCAACCGGATGGCTGACTCCCGGCAACGATTTCGTGCGAAGGACTCCGCTTTCAAATGTTCGCCGCAAGCCCCCCCTTGCGTTTGAACGAGGGTATTCTCGAGATCCTGAATATGCCGAAGAAATCCGGAAAGCTGCTCTACCGGTGGCCACGGAACCGACCAGCTTGCAGGCCCGCCTGAGCCGGGCGCCCGGAGGGATACCGTTAAATCCCTGATTGACTTTCATTTCCGAACCGGGAATATCATGTACCTCAAATTACTATCGTAAAAAAGGAGCCGACCCGGTTCGTGCAGACAGCAAAGAGGGGAGACAAGGTAAAGGTCAACTATACGGGCAGATCCGAGGATGGTACCGTGTTCGAGTCCTCGGTAGGCATGGCCCCCCTGGTTTTCACCATCGGATCGAACGAGGTGGTCTCGGGATTCGAGGCCGCTGTTCTGGGCATGTATCCGGGCGAGAAGAAGACGGTAAAGGTATCGCCCGAGGCCGGCTTTGGCGCGTATGACGAGGACCTCGTCTTCAAAATCAACAAGGATGATCTTCCCGAAGGGGTCTCTCCCCAGGTCGGCATGGACTTCGAAATGGTGGACGAGGAGGGAAAGGGCCTCTCTGCTACCGTGATCGACGTCCTGTCCGATTCCGTCATCGTGGATGCCAACGCGCCCCTCGCGGGCAAGAGCGTGGTCTACGAGATCGAGCTGCTCGAGATCATCGAGCACGGGGTGGAGGACTAGCTGGGCCTTCCGTCCACGGGAGGTCAGCCCTTAAAGGGCGATGATGCACGAGGGCGAGTCGTTCGCCGGGTTGTTGACGAGCCGCGAGACCTCGAATGCCTCCATCTCCACCGCCGGATAGGGCCCGATGCATCCCATGAGAGCATCGTCGCCCGGCGTTCCTGCATCCAGCCAGAGATGATAATCGGCAGTCTTAAGGATGGCGGGCATCCGGCCGTGGATCGTGGCGATCAGCTCATTGGGAGCCGTGGTGATAATGGCTGCCGAGGTGATCTCCCGGCCCGTCTCTGCATCTCTCCACAGATCCCACAGGCCGGCCATGCCGAAGGGCTTAGAGTCCTTCATCCGGATCAGGTAAGGCCTCCTGCCACGGCTGCCGGTCGTCCATTCGTAGAACCCTTCGGAAAAGATGACGCACCGTCTCTTCCTGAAAGGGGTCCGAAACGAGGCCTTCTCTCTGAGCGTCTCGCTCCTTGCGTTGATCATCCGGGAACCCACTGATGGATCCCGCGCCCAGGGGGGAACGAGCCCCCAGCAAACACGGGTGAGCAGGGGCCTTTTGGTGTTGAGCACCGCGAGGATGTCCTGGGTGGGAGCGATGTTGTACCGGGGGGCATGATGCTCCCACGCCGAAGGGTCGATCTCGAGCCCTTCGATGGAGAGCCTGATCACCTCGGGGTTTGAGATCTGGATGAAACGTCCGCACATAGGGTCACCCGCCTGCCTTTCCTTGAGCACCTACCTTATCATCTTAGCAACAGCCGGGTGCAGACATCAAGGCTTGAGAGGTAAGCGAGCAGGAGCGCCTGCCCCGGCCAAGGAGCGCCGGGATCGGGTACTGTATGAAAAACCAGTTTTAAAATGGTGATTTCTATGATATATATAATCAATCATATTCTGTCTTCTATCACTACTGTCCCAACGTTTAGCAGATAAAAGACTGTACATCAAGGCATAGCGGTGTTTAGCGGGTAAAGATGGTTGAAATCGATTTGAAAATATATTCTGGAGAAGGCCATACTTCTGCATTCT
>JBASVF010000279.1:0-6177 GCA_049275795.1 Desulfomonilia bacterium | reverse complement strand
CCAAACCCGTGATACAGTATACTCGTGGACATGCCCTGATCCCTTCCTGTTTTCTTTCTTCAGATTCAGAAAGGCAGGTATGTCCACTCCTTTCAACTCAAAAGTACGCTTCCGTGTGATGAACCATAATTCCGCTCAATCCGTCCGTCGATGCTCGGGTATGGCCCGCCGGGAACACCGCAGCGGGAAAGGCAGGGAAAACAGGGGGCCGATGGCAGCGGGACTGCCGTCCGCGCTCCGGCGGCTGCGGGCGGACGTTCTGCCCCGGCCCGGCTGGAGGCTACCTGCGGTAGTAGGTCATTGCCTCCGGGATGAAATTCTTGATGGCCTGGATCCTGGCCTCGTCGGCCGGGTGAGTGGATAGGAACTCCGGGGGCGACGCCTTGTTCGCCTGGCGCAACATCGCCTCGAAGAACTCCGTTGCGTTCCGGGGGTCGTAGCCTGCCTTGGCCATGAGCACCAGCCCGATCTTATCCGCCTCGTACTCGTGCTGGCGGCTGAAAGGAAGGACCACGCCCACGGTTCCCACGAGCCCGTAGCCTGCGTTGATCGCCTGTATGGCTGCCGGGCTCTTGTTCGCTATGGCCGCGTTGAGGCCCTGCTGGCCCAGTTGCAGGAGCAGCTGCTGGCTCATCCGTTCCCCTCCGTGGCGGGCAATGGCGTGGCCCACCTCATGAGCCATGACGAACGCGAGACCGTCTTCGGTCTTCGTGTAGGGCAGCAGACCCGTGTATATTGCGATCTTGCCGCCGGGAAGGGCAAAGGCGTTGGCTGTCTCGTCATCGTCGATCACGGTGAATTCCCATTTGTAGTCGGGTTCATCGGCCGCGGCTGCGATCCGGGATCCGATCCTCTTGACCATGGCGTTGATCTGGGGGTCTTGGGAGATCTTTTCCTCCGCAAGAACCTGCTCGTAGGCCTGGATTCCCAGCGCGATCTCCTGCTGCTCGGGCACGAGGAGCAGCTGTGACCTGCCCGTGACCGGAGCGGTGGCGCAGCCGGCCATGGCCATGAGGAGCGCGCAGAGCACGGCAAAACACACGGGCGCTCTGAATCGGGCTTTCATATCATCTTTCCTCCGAGAATGGGTGATCTGCAAATCATACCAACAAATGTACCCCAGGAGCTGTATCATTTCAACCATCCCGCTTCAATCCAATCCTGCATGAGGGGTTGCCCGGACTTTCCTGTTGACTTGGAAGATCAGGTGGTTATTATTAACTAACCGTTTGGTTAGATTTGGAAAGGACGGAACCATGACAAAGGAAAGGATCCTGGATGCAGCCACCGAGCTCTTTGCCAGGAAGGGCTTCGACGGCACGCGGGTGCAGGAGATCGCCGATGCGGCGGGTGTGAACAAGGCCATGCTCTACTACTATTTCAGGAACAAGGACGAGCTGCTCATGGCGGTGATCGAACGGTTCATCGAGGGGATCAGGGGCGGCATTCCTCGGTACTTCGCGGACTCGGGCGAGGCCGCCGGGTCATTACGTGAATTCCTGGGATTCCACATCGAGTACCTCGCCCGCAACCAGCCGTTCGTGAGGCTCATGGCCTGGGAGCTGCTCTCGGGCAAGCACATGCATATCATCGCCTCGAAGTACCTCATCCCCACCTTCGGGCTCCTGCGCGAGAAGATCGTCCAAGCGATCGAGCGCGGGGAGCTCAGGCGGGTTTCTCCCGAGCACGCCATCTGCTCCGTGCTGGGGATGAATCTCTTCTATATCATCGCCTCGCCCTTTCTCTCTCTCATCTTCGGGAAAGACCCCTTGGGCGCGGAGATGATCGCAGAGAGGAAGCAGGCCGTGACAGACCTCGTGATCAACGGCCTCGTGCGCTCGGGAACCCGGCCGCTTGAGCCCGAGGGCTGAAAGCCGGGGCATCGGCGCCGGGGCGGGAGAACCCGGCATGAACAAGGGTACCAATGATTTGAATGGCTTAAAGGAGTGAGCATGAAGAAGCGGATTCTGGTCCTCATACTGGTCCTGGCCGTTCTGGCGGCCGCAATCGTTCTCTCCGTCAAACTGCGTGACGGCAGCGACGGGGAAGGGATACCGGTCTCCGGCAACATCGAGGCCACCGACATCCAGCTGGGGTTCAAGATCGCGGGAAGGCTCGCAGGCAGGGCGGTGAACGAGGGGGACCGGGTGGAGAAGGGGCAGCTTTTGTGCGAACTCGAAAGCAGCGACGAGGTCCTGGCCGTGGAGCGGGCCCGTTCCGAGTTGGACTATGCCGCCTCGGTGGTGGAGGAGCTCGAGCGCGGGAGCCGCACCCAGGAGATCCAGCTCGCCAGGGCGGAGCTGGATAGGGCCCAGGCCGGGCTGGAAGCTCAGGAAGCAGGGCTCGAGCTGGCTCGGGCTGATTACGAGCGGTTTTCCCGGCTGTATGAGCAGGGCGGGGTGAGTCTCCGCGAGCTCGAGGAGTACCGGGCGAGGTATGACATCGCGAAAGGCTCTCACCGGGAGGCCGTCTCCCGGGTAAGAGCCGCTCGGGAGCAGCTCAGCTTGGTGGAGGAAGGGCCCAGGGAGGAGAGGATGCAGCAGGCTCTCTCCCGGCTCAGGAACGCCCGGGCAGCGCTCGAACAGGCCGAGCTGAGACTCTCGTACACGAAGCTCCACTCCCCCGTTGACGGGGTGGTGCTGAGCACCGCCGCGGAGACGGGCGAGTACCTGAACCCGGGCACGCCGGTGCTCACCGTAGCGGAACTCGATCGCCCCTGGCTGCGCGCCTACATCAACGAGCCCGACCTGGGCAGGGTACGGCTGAACCAGGAGGCCGAGGTATCCACCGACACCTATCCGGGCAAGGTGTACCGGGGCAGGGTGAGCTTCATCGCCTCGGAGGCCGAGTTCACGCCCAAATCCGTGCAGACCAGGCAGGAGCGGGTCAAGCTCGTCTACCGGATCAAGATCGCGCTCGAGAACCCCGACCATGAGCTCAAACCCGGCATGCCAGCGGATGCGGTCATCCTGCCGGGCAGGGATTGACGGAAGGCTTCCGGGGCGCTCGCATGGAGCCTGCGATCCTCGCATCGAACCTGAGCAGGAGCTTCGGTGAAAACGAGGCCGTGCGCGGCGTATCGCTCGAGGTGATGCCGGGTGAGATCTACGGCCTGGTCGGTCCGGACGGTGCGGGCAAGACCACCACGCTGCGCATGCTTGCCGGCATCATGACCCCGACCTCGGGCACGGCACGGATAGCAGGCCATGATATCAAGGACCGGCCGGAGCTGGTCAAGGACAGCACCGCGTACATGAGCCAGCGGTTCGGCCTCTACGAAGACCTCACGGTATGGGAAAACATAAATTTCTATGCCGACCTCTACGGGGTCCCGAGGAAGGGCAGACGTGAGCGGATCGAAGAGCTGCTCGACATGAGCGCCATGGCGCCGTTCTCGACACGCAGGGCAGGGGCGCTCTCCGGCGGGATGAAGCAGAAGCTCCAGCTCATGTGCGCGCTCGTCCACACGCCCAGGGTCCTGCTGCTCGACGAGCCCACCAACGGCGTCGACCCGGTGAGCAGGCGGGATTTCTGGCGCATCCTCTACCGGCTCCTGGCCCGGGACGTGGCCATCCTCGTGAGCACCGCCTACCTGGACGAGGCCGAGCGCTGCACCCGGGTCGGCCTGCTGCACCAGGGCCGCCTGCTCGCCCAGGGAAGGCCGGCCGAGGTCCGCGGACTCATGGAGGGTTCGATCGTCTCCATCCGCTCCCCGGTCTCCCGCCGGATACGGGCCCTGCTCGAGGAGCGCGGCCTGGCAGGCGAGGTGACCGTGTTCGGAGACAGGGTCCACGTCCATACCAGGGACGAGCACGCCCTGATGAGAGAGATGGAGTCCATCCTTGGTCGTGAAGGGGCGCCCTATGACGAGATCCGCATCCAGCCCCCCAGCCTCGAGGACGTGTTCGTGCACATGCTCGGGCAGGCCGGAGAGCAGGGTTCAAGGCCCTGGGTATCCGTTTCGCAGGCGGTCCCGGGAAAACCCCCGGAGACACAACCTGGGATCCCCGCGGTCGAGGTGGAAGACCTCACCCGGAGATTCGGGGCATTCACGGCCGTGGACCGGGTGAGCTTCTCGGTGCCCCGGGGCCAGGTGTTCGGCTTCCTGGGCCCGAACGGCGCGGGCAAGAGCACGGTCATCCGGATGCTCTGCGGCGTGCTCGAGCCGAGCGGGGGCAGGGGCACGGTCATGGGGCTGGACATCTCCACGAGGCCCGAGGAGATCAAGTCCCGGATAGGCTATATGAGCCAGAAGTTCTCGCTCTACGGCGATCTCACCGTGGAGGAGAACCTCGAGTTCTACGGCGGCATCTACTCCCTTACGGGCACGCGGCTCAAGGAACGGAAGGAGTGGGCCCTGGAGAGCACGGGGCTTAAGGATCACGCCAAGAGCATGACCTCGGTGCTCAGCAGCGGGTGGAAGCAGCGCCTGGCCCTGGCCTGCGCCGTGCTCCACGAGCCGCCGGTCATCTTTCTCGACGAGCCCACCAGCGGGGTCGACCCCATCTCGCGCAGGAGGTTCTGGGACCTCATCGCCTCGATGGCTCAAGGCGGGGTCACGGTCTTCGTGACCACCCACTACATGGAGGAGGCGGAGTACTGCGACCGACTGGCGCTGATCTACCGGGGCAGGATCATCGCCATGGGGACCCCGGCCGAGCTCAAGACCAGGACCATGCGCGAGGCCGTCATCGACCTCCGGTGTCCCGATGCTTCGGCTGTCCTGGAACGCATATCCTCGCTGCCCGGCATCCGTGAGGCCGCGCTCTTCGGCTCGGGGATCCACGCCGTGGCCGCTGATGCTGCTGACGCCATGGAGCGGATCCGGCGCGAGTTCGAAGGCGCTGGGATACCCATCGAGCGCATGGAGCGAGTCCTCCCTGGCATGGAGGACGTGTTCGTTGCGCTCATCGAGCAGTCCGAGCGGGAGGAAGGGTGAATAGGGTAAGCCTGGGGCGCCTTTACGCGATCGCGCGCAAGGAGTGGATCCACATCATCAGGGACTGGCGCAGCCTGCTGCTCGCGATAGCCATCCCGGCCGTGCTGATCCTCCTCTTCGGCTATGCCCTCAACATGGACCTCAAGGAAGTTCCCACCGTGGTGTGGGACCAGACCGGCACGCCCGAGAGCAGAGAGTTCCTGAGCCTCTTCGACGGATCTCCCTACTTCTCGATCAGGCACTACCGCCAGGACTACGCCTCCATCCAGGAGGACCTCGACAAGGGCAGGGCCATGGTCGCGGTGGTGGTGCCCGGCGATTTCGCCCGGAGAGTCCTGCTCGGAGACCCGGTGGACGTGCAGGTCATCGTAGACGGCAGCGACGCCAACACGGCCCGCCTGGTCGTGTCGTACGCGATGAGCGTGGGCATGATCCACTCGCGGTCCGTGGGGGTGAAGAAGATGGAGCTCATGGGCGCGGGCGAGCTCGTGCAGCCGGTCGAGCTCGAGCCCAGGGCATGGTACAATGCTGACCTCAAGAGCCAGAACGTCATCGTGCCCGGAATCATCGCTGTGGTGATGATGGTCGTGGCGGCCATGATGGCCAGCGTCACAGTGGCCCGTGAATGGGAGACCGGCACCATGGAGCAGCTCGTCAGCACCCCGGTGCGCGTGCCCGAGCTCGTCCTGGGCAAGGTGATTCCCTACTTCATCCTGGGCCTGCTGGACGTCGCCATAGCGGTGGCGATGGGCAGGTGGCTGTTCGACGTCCCCTTGAGAGGCTCTCCAGGGCTGCTCTTCGCTTCGGCCTCGCTCTTCCTCACCGGAGCCTTGTTCTTCGGCATGACCGTGGGCATCGTCATGAAGACCCAGGTGCTCTCCACCCAGATCGCCATGATCGCGGGCTTCCTGCCCACCACGCTCTTAAGCGGGTTCGTGTTCGCCATCGAGAACATGCCCGTGCCCATCCAGATCATCACCTACGTGGTGCCGGCCCGCTACTTCATCGCGCTGCTCAAAGGCATCTACTTAAAAGGAATCGGGCTCGAGATCCTCTGGCTCAACGCCCTGCTGCTGGGCGTCTATGCCGCGGTGATGGTGATCCTGGCTATGCGGAAGCTCAAGCTCAGGCTGGAGTAGGCCATGATACTACGCATCAAACACATGCTCATCAAGGAATTCCTCCAGATGCTCAGAGACCCCCGTCTCAGGGCGGTGATCTTCGGGGCGCCGCTGATC
>JBASVF010000278.1:0-1671 GCA_049275795.1 Desulfomonilia bacterium | reverse complement strand
GGAACCTCAATCTTATCGTCGCCCGCAACGAAGACGCCCTCGCCGCGGGCCTCGGCCCCGACAAGGGCAAATTCAAGTGCTGTACGGAACTTAAAACCGTCGCGCTCAAGCAGGCCATCGCAAAACGAAAATTCAAGGCCCTCTACTTGGGTATTCGCCGCGACGAACACGGCATCCGCGCCAAGGAACGCGTCTTCAGCCCGCGCGATGAAGATTTTGAGTGGGACTACAAGAACCAGCCCCCCGAACTCTGGGACCAGTACAAAACCAAGGCCGCCGAAGAAGAACATCTCCGCATCCACCCACTGCTCGGCTGGCGCGAAATCGATGTCTGGGAATACATCAGGCGCGAGAACATCCCCGTCACCAGTCTCTACTTCGCCAAGGGCGGCAAGCGCCTCCGCAGCATCGGTTGCGAGACTTGCTGCGGCCCCGTCGACTCTCACGCCGACACCATCGACAAGATCATCGACGAACTGCGAACCACCAAGGTCTCCGAACGCAGCGGCCGCGCACAGGACAAGGAATCCGACTACATGATGCAGAAACTCCGTTCCCTCGGCTACATGTAACCATCGCCGATCTAGGCTATGTCAAAACAGAAAGAGCATTGTCATTGCCGCAAGAGCAGGAAACCACAACTCGCAGGAATATAGAACGATAGCTTACCAGGGTAACGCAGGAATACCAATGGACGCACTCAGTTTCGTAATCGTTGGCCACGTCGACCATGGCAAATCCACCCTCATCGGCAGGCTCCTCTACGATACCGACTCGCTGCCTCCCGACAAGATCGAAGAAATCAGCAGGGCCTCCGACGGCCTCGGCCGTGAAACAGAATTCGCCTACCTCCTCGACCATCTCGAAGAAGAACGCAAACAGGGTATCACCATCGACACCACTCAGGTCTTCTTCAAAACCGACAAGCGCCGCTACGTTATCATCGACGCCCCCGGCCACGTCGAGTTCGTCCGCAACATGATCACTGGCGCCAGCCAGGCCGAAGCCGCCGTCCTCATCGTTGACGTCGCCGAAGGCGTCAAGGAACAGACCAAGCGCCATTCCTACATGCTCTCCCTCCTGGGCCTCCGGCAGGTCATCGTCGTTCTCAACAAAATGGACCTCGCCGACTACGCCCAGGACCATTTCAACAGGATCCGCGACGAAGTTGCCGCCTGGCTCGACTCTATCGGCATCCACTCCGAGCACTACATCCCCATCTCCGCCATCCGCGGCGAAAACATCACCGCCCCTTCCGACAAGATGCCATGGTACGCCGGCCCGACTTTCCTGGCCAGCCTCGACACGCTGAAAAATGCAATGCCTGCAGAAGACCGCGCCCTGCTCTTCCCCATCCAGGACGTCTACAAAATCGACGACAAGCGTATCAGCGTCGGCCGCATCGAGGCCGGCTCGCTCGAAACCGGCGCCGAGGTCATGCTGCTGCCCGAGCGCCGCACCACCCGCGTCAAATCCATCGAAAAATTCCTCGCCGCCCCGACCCGCGCCGTCGCCGGCGAATGTATCGGCATCACCACGGCCGATTCCGTCTTCCTCGACCGCGGCAACATCGTCTGCATGCCCGGCCATGAACCCGTCCTCACCGACACCATTCACGCTAATATCTTCTGGATGTCCCGCACCCCCGGCCGCAAAGGCGAAAAACTCACC
>JBASVF010000277.1:0-16996 GCA_049275795.1 Desulfomonilia bacterium | reverse complement strand
CAGGTCCATCATGTCGCTTGATATCCGGTGCGTGGTGGTCCCCTCGCGCACCGGCCTCACCGCGAGGATGATCTCACGGCTCAAGGGAGACGCCTGGGTGCTCGCTCTGTGCCCGGACGATGCGGTGCTCAAGCGCTTGAGCCTCTCCGCCGGAGTGGCGGCGATCCCCCAGGGGGATCTCTCCTCCGATGCCGACATCATCCGGTATGTGCGCAGCCGGGGATATGTCAGTAAGGACGAGACCTTCATCCTGGTCAGGAGAGAGCCCTGCGGCGATCTGGGCGACCAGAGCTCCCTGAAGGTCGTTTCTCCTCCGTGACCCTTCCCAGGCCGGCGCCGTGCCCGGTCTCGGCTGGGAAAGGGTGCGGAATTGTCATCATGCCCCGGATGGTTATTATGATCTATAGGGATAACGAGGGTAAAACGGCCCAGGAGGGAGGAGCATGATCCGCGTAGATTTCACACCCGAGGAGAAGGATATTCTCAAGAGCATGCTGAGCAACTATGTTTCAGACCTCCGCATGGAGATCGCGGACACCGACCGGAAGGACTACCGGGAGATCATCCGCCAGCAGAAGGAGATCCTTCAGAAGCTCATGGACGCCCTGAGAGAGTGACATCCAGGTCCTCTCCGGACAGACGGCCGCCCGGGCACGGGGCGGCGGCTTCCACCAGGTACCGGCTTGAGCAGATGCCCGGACGAATGGTGGAAATACCTGTTTCCTGGATCTCTGCGGGCTTGATCCATAACCGCTCGTAATCCCGCTCATTTCCGTCACTCGATGGCCCGGGAGCGAGGGCCGCATCAATCGTTGCCTGCGGCGGAGGCGGGTCCGGGGCCTGCCTCGAGGTCCATGCCATTGATTTTTCCTGTTTCTTTCGCTATAATCGAACGCATGTATGCGGTTTTGTCTGTGTCAGCTGATCAGGAGGAGGTATCATGTCCGAGGGGCTGGATATTCTCATTATCGACGATGAGCAGGATGTGTGCGACGTCCTGTCGGGCCAGGTCAGGAAGTTCTATACCTGGGGAGAGGTCATTACCTCGACCGATGTAGACAGGGCCATCGATTACTGTCTGAGCCGCGAGGGAAGCATCATGCTGTTCATCCTCGACGTGTTCGTGGGGCGCAGCAACGGGTTCTATTTCCTGGACGCCGTCTCGGACAAGTACCACAATGCCCACCACGACACCATCATGATCACCGGAAGCGCGAACGAAGACGTGGTCGACATGTGCGTGGCCTCGGGAGTGAGCCACCTGCTGGAGAAGCCGGTCAAACCCTATGCCCTGCAGCTTGCGGTGCGGGCCATCGTCTCCAAGTACCTGAAGTTTGCCAAGAGGCTTCTTACCGACCCCGATTTCGCTGAGACCATCGGCAGGATCTGAACCGGAAGCTTCGAAGTCCCGTCCCCGAATCCGCCGCATGCCCAGTTGCCGCCCGCCCCCTGCCTTTTTGCCGGCAGAACTCCCGGCGCGCACAGATTATCACGAATGTGAAAATCAGGTTAATAAAAATACATCCAACGTACGATAAAGAGGGAAACATCCGGCCTTTCCCTGTTAGAACGGCCAGAGTTTTTTTACAGATTAAAAATGAAGGAGGATCCCATGAGGAGAGCATTGTTGGCCGGGCTTTCAATCGTTCTGTTGAGCCTGCCCTGTTTCGCACGGGACACGGTGCACGTAGAGGTGCTCCAGGTTTCGAAGATCAACCCGTTCGACTGGACCTACGAGGGGTTTGTCAAGGAATTGGCGAAGCACGGTCTCGTCGAAGGCAAGAACCTGGTCATCAATCGCCACGTCATCGACGCGGACGCCGAGGCCGGCCTGATCAAGAAGATCGGAATCCTGCTGAAGATCAAGAATAAGGCCTCCGAGATCGTCGCTGCAAAGCCCGACCTGGTGCTGACCATAAGCACCCCGGCCACCAAGTACGCAAAGGACGCGTTCATCTCAGCCGGGATCCCGGTAGTCTTCTCGGCCGTGTCCGTGCCCTCGTCCGTGGGGTGTAAATCCCTGACCGAGGCGGGACCGGGATTCACGGGCGCCTCGCTGCGCATCGACCCCGAGGTCGCGCTCAAGCTCACCAGGCATGCCCTGCCCCAGGCTACCGTCATGGGTATCGTGCATACCGACGACGACAGCGCCGAGGCTTTTGTCGAGGACCTCAAGGGCGCGGCCCAGTCTGCGGGCATGACCATCCTCACCCGGAAGGTCGCGAGGTCCGACAGCATCGTGCCGGCGGCTGAGGAGCTGATCGCCCAGGGTGCCCAGGTCTTCGGACTGCCGATCGACCCCTACTATGCCGTCAAGGACTATGTCCATGCCATGGAGTTCAAGGAGGTCCTGTCCAAGGCCAAGATTCCCTGCATCTGCTACTGCCACGTGGGACTCTCCGGTGCGATCCTCTACATCGGCTCGGAGTTCGGAGTCATAGGTGAGCTGTCGGGGTCCCAGGCGGCGAAGATCCTCATCGAGGGGGCAAAGCCCGAGACACTCCCGGTTCTCTACCAGAACGAGCTCAAGATCCTGGCTGACGAGGGAATGATAAGAGACCTGGGCATAGAGATGCCGCTCGACCTGCTCGAGCTCTCCAGGAAGGTCGATTCCGAGAGGCATTAATAAAAGACAGCAGGATACATAAAAGGCTGCCCGGCGCAGGTCCCCATGGCATTCCCAGGCATGGGCGATTCCGGCGCCGGGCATCTTTTTTATCTGTCTTCTGAGACCGCCCCCACGAAGGTGCAGGGGAGGGATCCATGGGAAACCACGCCCTTGAGCGCTTCCCGGATGACCTTTGTTCCGTATGGAAAAGTAGGTACATATATGGTAAGGAGCGTCCCATGGAAATCATCACAGCAATCGTGGCGCTCGCTCTCGTCGCCGGGCTGATCTGGTACCTTTCGCGCAAGGCGGGGACACGCGACGATTCCCACTATGCGGACAGCATCCGGAAGGCTGCGCACAGCGGCGACGTCATAGCCCAGTACAAGCTCGCCACCATGTGCTATGAGGGCAAGGGCACGCCTCAGGACAGCCGGGAGGCTGCGCAGTGGTACCTCAAGGCCGCGCAGCAGGGTCACGTGGAAGCCCAGTTCACCCTGGGCATCATCTACGAGCGCGGTGATGGGGTGGATAAGGACGACGACAAGGCCTACCAGTGGATCTCCCAGGCCGCGCAGCAGGGTCACCCCCGGGCGCGAACCCTGCTCGAATCGGACAAGTGGCTTCTGTACCTCGACGAGAAGGCCCATTCCGAGGAGGAGAGGCCCAGCCAGGACAAGCACGCCTCCACGTCCTCCGGGGTCACCAGGCAGCAGGTGGATGAGTACATCCGCAAGGCTCAGCAGGGTGATGTCGATGCCCAGTACAACCTGGGAGTCATCTACTATCACGGAGAGGGGGTAACCAGAGACTTTGAGGAGGCCCTCTCCTGGTTTCAGAAGGCCGCGGAGCAGGACGACGCCGATGCCCAGTACAACCTGGGGTTCATGTACGGCAGAGGCGAGGGGGTCAAGAAGGACCAGACCCTGTCCATGCAGTGGTTCAAGCGGGCTGCCGACCAGGGCCACCAGGGCGCCCGGGAGATCCTGGAGAAGATGGCCGAGAGAGCCATCCCCGGCCGGAAGCCTTAAGGCCGGCAAGATCAGGCCCTTAGACAAGGGGCGCGCTTCTCAAGACAGCCCTCTCGGCTGAGAAAACCACGAGCGATCATGGCAAGAAGCCCGAAACGATTCTATGCGGTCATCAGGGGCCGGAACCCCGGGATATACGACTCCTGGGCTGGCCCGGGAGGAGCCGAGGAGCAGGTGAGGTCTTTTCCCGGCGCCCTGTTCAAGGGGTTTGCAACACGTAAGGAGGCCCGGGAGTACCTGGCCTCATCCGGGAGCCTGAAGCTCGAGGGCCGCACCTCGGGAGAGCCGCCCGTGAAGCGGGCCGCGCAAGCCGGAGAGCCCGGGTCCACGGAGCCTCCGGAAAGGCCCGGCACCATCGTTTTTGCCGACGGCAGCAGCATAAACAATCCCGGGCCTGGAGGCTACGGCGTGGTGATCCGCGAAGGGAAGAGCCGCCGCGAACTCTCGGGGGGCTTTCGCCTCACCACGAACAATCGGATGGAACTCACCGCGGTCATCGAGGCCCTGAGGTCCTTCGAGAAGCCCCCGCAGGGGCCGGTCACCATCTACACCGACTCGCGCTACGTGGTTGACGGCATAAGCCGAGGCTGGGCCAGGAAGTGGAAGCGGCAGGGCTGGATGCGCGATGCCCGGAACCCGGCGGAGAATGTCGACCTCTGGTCCGTGCTCCTGGACCTTGTCGAGCGCTACGAGCCGAGATTCGTCTGGGTCAAGGGGCATGCGGGCAACACCGAGAACGAGCGGTGCGATGTCCTGGCGAAGAGGGCCGCACAGGGCCCGAACCTGCCGCCCGATCTCGCCTACGAGAAAGGCGAAACCTGCCTGAAGCAGCCCACGCTCTTCTGATGCGCCGGGTCCCCCCGGCTCATGCCGCCTTTGACTGGAAGGCCGGCCGGGCCTGGGCGGGCTGGCCTTTCCACCTTCCGTCCTGTTCGGGCAGCGCCGGTTTCCGCATCTGGTATACCCACGCGTACCATGCAGGTGCCCGGTACCTGCACAGGGCAGCCATCCCGATGAGGCCTAGGCCTCCAATCGCCATGAACAACGGCTGAGAGGCGCTCACGGGGACGTTGTTCCGCGCCGGGAAGCCCTTGCCCGGGATGCCCTCGTGGATCACCCACTCTTGGAACATACCTGCCCCGCGGCCGTCATTTGCGATCACCACGCAGAACGTGTGCGGATCCAAGGAGTAGACCGGGGCGTTCGCCGCCGGGAGCAATCCCTTGAAGAGATCCGGTCCGACCGGGGTCAGGCGGCCGGCGAGAGAGCCGGAGGCATGATGAAACAGGGATTGAGTTCCGGAGATCGTGAGGAAGGCGTTCTCGATGCCGGGCACGGCCGGCTCAACCCAGTGAGAGGATGCCATGAGGGAATCCCGGCCTTCGCGGCCGTTTGCAGGGAGAGAATCCACAGGGGCTGCAAAGACGCTGGAAACCTGCACGCAGAACACGAGACACAACGCACATGCAACCATAGACACCAGTGATCTGAACATAAAACCGCCTCCTAAAGAGAGACCGCCAATCTTTGGGATAATTGGTAATCTCAGCCCCTTTGCCTCGAGCACCTCATGGGTGAAAATATAAGGAAGTTCAGGATGTAGGTCTTTAAGCATGCGGCAGGACTTTTGTCAAGTATTATCATTGGGTAATAGCGGCCCGATCTCACCAGGCCCGGCCGGTGGAGCCATTCTCCACGGAAGCTGCGATCCGCCCAGACGATCCCGTCGTGAGCGCAGGGAACGGCGGCCGATCGCCTCAGAGGTGCGCACCGAGTGCAACAGCTTCTCCCATGGCAGCGGGATCGGATCGATCCCTGCCGCGGCCCAACTCCTGGATCGACGGAGGGTGGAGGTGCCTTCATCACCCGGCAAAGGGCCCCGGGGTGGCGGGGTCATGATCGACGTCTCGCTGCCGGACGGCCGCTGAACCTGTATGGGGTCTCTTTGCACCCCGCTTCCGCCGATGCCGTGAGGTTCGCTCACGGCCTTACCCCAAAGCAAGGCGCTCACCGGGGCGTCCTGTTCATCCTGGTCCATTCCTGGTTCGAGCCCATGTTGGGATCGAAGCCCACCTCTGAGCTGAAGATGTACTCGCTCCCGTTGGTCCAGGCGTTGTCGCAGCCCGTGGGAAGCTCGACCTCCCATCCGTTTATCGGGTCCTTGTAGCTCTCCACCCCCCGGACGGCCTCGCTGTAGCTGTCGAAAATCCGGTCATAGGCCGCGTTTCGCTTCTCGTAGGCGTCCGCAATCATGCCTTCGATCTCGGACTGGGTGCGGGTGATCTTCTCCATGCTCCTCAGTATTTCTTGCTTCCTGGCGATCTGGTCCCTGGCCACCGTGGCGCAGAGTCTCACGTAGTCTTCCGCCCAGCGCGGGTTGTCCTTCCTGGAGTCGTGGATGATCCTGAAGGTCCTGATGCGCTTCTCCATCTCGTTCGCTGGAGCGCGGAAGCACGTCACCACCGGGGTCCAGGTGGTAGCCCCCATGGTGCCGTAGGGCGTCCGGTGGTACGCGACCATGTAGGTGATGCTCACGGTGAGATCCTCGAGGTACTTATTGCCTGAACGGACGTAGGCGATCTTGATCCGGGCCGCGTCGATCTTGATTTCGAAGGGGAAGGCAAAGGGCGAGATCCTCGAGAACAGGTCCATCTGCGCCCGGACGAGCTCCAGGTTCCGCTGAGCCAGGTCCGGGAGGTTCTGGGCCTCGAGGACCTTCAGGGACGAGACGCCGGGGCGGTAACGGGGGATGTAGAGGCTCTTGAGAAAGTCTTGGGCGCTCATGGGCGGGCGGATCTCCCAGCCAGCCTGCTCGCGGGCCTGGCAGAGCCGGGGGTCGGGGGCGTGGAACAGGTTCATGTGGCCGCATTGCTCGTATATCGATTGCCTGTCAGGGCTGGTGAGGGTGAAGGCCGTTACGGCCTCGGGGGCAGCTTTGCGTAGTTCCAGGCGACTCCGCCCGAGAAGCTCCAGGTCTTTGGGACGAGCAGGCGCAGGGCCTCGGTGCCGAACCCGTCGCGGTCCGTGATCACGAGCCTGCGAAATACCGTGTCGAGATCCGCGGCGCCCAGTGAGGCCGCGGGGAAAGTCAGCAATGCCGCCAGCAGGATTGCAGCCGCGCAGAAGACTCTCTTCACTCTTCCTCCCGGCATCGGACGTTCTGAACTCGGCATGGTGGCGCCATGCCCGATCACTCGGAGCAGACCTGCTTCCACTTCTCGTCGTCCGATGTGCTCGTGACGGCGAGGGCGCCTTCTCCCTTGACTGTGTCGATCCTTACGATGGTGCCGGTCACGGTAAGGGAGTGTGAAGGGAACATGATCCGAATGTGCGCGCCGAGGTAGTCGTTTATCTGTGAAGGCTTGATGATGCGGAACAGGTTCGGGGCCACCAGGCACATGCCCCCGAGGCTGATGTCCTTTGCGTAGCCCCGGCCGTTCAGGTAGATGCCCATCTTCAGAAGGGCGGTGATCTTCACTTTCTTGCGCTGGTGCTTCCTCTTTTCCCGGCTGTGATCGTTGTCAGTCATTTGCTGGTTCCGTCCTCCAGAAGGCAGACGTATGGTCATGAGAAGAGGTCCCGTGCCCTCGATGTTCTATGGTCTATACCGCACCGGGAACACCTGGTCAAGTAAGTCATGGTTTCGACTCAAAAAACGGGGCGTTCCCGGGAAGCCTGCCGTTACGGGCGGGGCAGGGGGCCATGGAGGCGCCGGGGATATCAGAAGAGCGGCAGCAGGAGCTGGCTGGGTTTTCCGAGCCGGCCGGGGGGCTCGGAGAAGTTCGAGACCGTGATCCCGAGGAGCCGCACCTTCCTCGCCCCTGCCTCGGTCTCCCCCAGCAGCTTCAATGCCAGCTCCAGGATCTCCCCGGCATCGTCGATCCATCCGCCCGGGGTGATGCTCCGGGTGATGCTCTTGAAGTCGTGGTACTTGAGCTTGAGGGTCACGGTCCTCCCCTTGAGGCCCCTGGCCGTCAGATGCGAGCTCACCGAGCTGGCGAGCTCCGTAAGCAGGACCTTCATCCAGCCCAGGTCGTCGATGTCGTGCTCGAGGGTAGTCTCCTTGCCCAGGGATTTCCTCACCCTCTCTGGGACTACCGGGCGCGGGTCGATGCCCCGGGCGATGCGGTAGAAGAACGAGCCGGCCTTGCCGAAGAGCCTCACAAGCTCCTCCTCGGAGCGCTTCTTGAGATCGGCCCCGCAGGTGATCCCCAAATCCCGCATCCTCTTTTCGGTCACCCTGCCCACGCCGAAGAACTTTCCGATTGGCAGCCGGTCGATAAAGGCTGCCGCCGTCTCGGGGGTCACCACGGTGAGCCCGTTGGGCTTCCGGAAGTCCGAGGCGGCCTTGGCCAGGAACTTGTTGTACGAGACCCCTGCCGAAGCGGTCAGCCCCGTCCTCCTGAGGATCTCGGCGCGTAGGATGCGGGCTGTCTCCGTTGCGCTGGCCAGGGCCATCCGGTTTTCGGTCACATCGAGGAATGCCTCGTCGAGGGACAGGGGCTCCACCAGGTGGGTGTACTCGCGGAAGAGCTCCATGATCCGGGCCGAGACCTCCCGGTAGGCATCGAAACGGGGCGGGATGAAGACCGCCCCGGGGCAGAGGCGGTAGGCCTGCGAGGAAGGCATTGCCGAGTGGACCCCGTACTTCCTGGCCTCGTAGGAGCATGCCGCAACCACTCCCCGGCTTCCCGGGTCGCCGCCCACGATGACCGGCCTTCCGCGGAGCCCGGGGTTGTCTCGCTGCTCGACCGAGGCATAGAACGCATCCATGTCGATATGGATGATCTTGCGGAGCTCCGGCATGCGCATCCCTGCCTTCAGGCGGTGGAGCCCTTGACCCTGAGCTTGGCCTCGATGAGCTGGGAGTGATCGAGGCGCAGCAGCCTCCCCAGCGAGTGGGCCAGGTGGTCCTCGTGCTTTTCCAGCCTGCCGTCCGCGAAAACGACCTTCCAGACGGTCTCGATGACCTTGAGCTTTTCCTCCTCGGAGTAGTGCCGGTTGATGACCCGCGCGAACCGCCAGAGGTCGATGCTCTGCTCGAGCTCTCGCCGGGCCGACTGGATGACCGACTCGGCCTTGTCTTTCTCAAGGCCGAGGCGCTCGAGGTAGGACAGGATGATCCGGCCCTCCTCCTCGGTGAACTCGCCGTCGATGTTCGCCATCTCCAGCAGGAGCGCGCAGGCGGCCACCACGATGTGATGCCCGCCCTGGTCTTTCGTCTCCGCCGCGCCTGGAGATCGGCCGACGCCGAGTATCCTCTTCACCAGGTCGATCATAAGCCTTGCCTTGAAGGACAAGAATACCGCAAAACTTTTTCCAGTTAAAGGGTGGAGCCGCCTTGGATGCCTGAGGGCCGGGCATATCATGCCCGGGGCCTTCTCATCCGGCATGTCAGGCGAGTTCGATCAGGCAGAAAGAAACCTCGAGATTGCATGGGCCGGCCGCCTGTAGTACATTTCCGGAAAAGCTGTTTGGGCAATGCCTGTACAAACGTCTGGAGCCCACACAAGGAGACCATCATGAAGACAATCCAGCACGGCGACATCATCAAGGTTCACTACACCGGCAGATTCGACGACGGGTCGGTCTTCGATCAGACCGACGAGAAAAACCCGGCATTCATTCAGGTGGGCGCAGAGACGATCCTCCCCCACATCAACCAGGCCTTTCTCGGCATGAAGGAGGGCGATGAGAAGACCATCACCATCTCGGCCGAGGATGCCTTCGGCGAGTGGGATGAGGGCAAAGTGCTCAAGCTCTCGGGGATGGTTCTCGGGGAGGACAGGCCGCCCGAGGTCGGGCAGGTGCTCAAGCTCCACCTGGATGGCGAGGAGAAGGAGGTCTACGGCAAGGTCATCGGTGCGGGACCGCTGTTCGTGGAGGTCGACCTCAACCATCCCCTTGCTGGCAAGACTCTCCACTATACGATAAAGGTGGTCGGTATCGAGAGGGAGTAGACCGCGCCGGGATGCCTGGAACGGGGCGCCGCTTTCTGCGGGGCAAAGGAGGCCCTGGTAGGACATGACCGTTCGCGTTGGAGAAGGGGGCGGGCGAAAGAGACCGGTGTACCTCGACTACAACGCCACCACGCCACTGGACCCTGCGGTGGCGGAGGCGATGCGCGAGTTCATGACCTTCGAGTTCGGCAATCCCTCGAGCGGGCACCTCTTCGGGATCGAGCCCAGGCGCGCCGTGAACCGGGCGCGCGGGCAGGTCGCCGCGCTCCTGAATTGCCGGCCTTCCGAGATCGTCTTCACCGGCTGCGCCACCGAGTCGAACAACCACGCCATCAAGGGCGTGGCCTCGGCGCTCAAGTCCCGCGGCAACCACATCATCACCTCCCAGATCGAGCACCCGGCCGTGCTGGAGGTCTGCGCCCGTCTCGAGCACTGCGGTTTCGAGGTTACCCGGCTCCCGGTCGACTCAAGCGGCATGGTGAGCGTTAAGGACGTCGAGCAGGCCATCACCGACCGGACCATCCTGATCACGATCATGCACGCGAATAACGAGGTGGGGACCATCCAGCCCATCGCCGAGATCTCGTCGCTGGCCTCGGCCCGCGGCATCGTGGTACACACGGATGCGGCACAGAGCCCTGGCAAGATCCCGGTGGATGTCCGCGAGCTCGGGGTCGACCTGCTGACCATGGCCGGGCACAAGCTCTATGCGCCTAAGGGCGTAGGCGCTCTCTATGTCCGCGAGGGCACGCCCATCGAGCCTCTCCTGCACGGCGCTGGCCAGGAATCGGGCAGGAGGGCGGGGACCGAGAACGTTCTGGGCATCGTGGGCCTGGGCATGGCCTGCCAACGGGCTGTCGAAGCCCTCGAACGCGACCGGGAGCACCTGCGGCGCATGCGAGACCTGCTGCACGGCGGCCTCGAGAAGTCTCTGCCCGGCGTGAGGCTCAACGGTCACCACGAGTTCAGGCTGCCCAACACGCTCAGTCTTTCGTTTCAGGGAATCCGGGCGGACAGGCTCCTTGAGGAGATCGGAACCGAGGTGGCGGCATCTGCCGGGGCTGCCTGCCATTCCGGGGAGGTTGCGCCCTCGCACGTGCTCAAGGCCATGGGCCTCCCCGACGAGCGGGCGGCCGGAACCGTCAGGCTGAGCACCGGCCGAATGACCACGGAGCAGGAGATCCGCATCGCGGTACGCATCATCACAGATGCGGTCAGAGCGCTGAGATCCGAGGCTTGAGTACGCCGGCCGTGAGCGGGGGAAGCCGCACGACGGGATCCGCTATACTCCATCGAAGAACCGGCGCACGATGCCGGAGATCTCTCCCGGCTTCTCCATCGGAATGAGGTGGCCCGCCCCGGAGATGAGACGGTATTCGGCGGCCTTCATGGAGGCGGTCGCCTTCTTGAGATCGATGTATTGCCGGTTCTCGCTCAGCTCGCCTTCCAGGACCAGGGCGGGGCATTCCACGAGGGGAAGGAACGGCCAGGGGTCGTGCGCCATGCCCCCCATGAAGAGCGAGGCCTCGCGCCTGGGCGAGCAGGCAAGGGTCAGGCTCCCGAGCTCGTCGCGCCGCATTCCATGGTCGAGGTAGAGCTCGATCATCTCGTCATCCCAATTCTTGAAGAGGGGCTTCGACCGCAGGTAGGCGAGCGCCTCTTCACGGCTGCTCCACGTATCCTTCCGGCGGATCGACCGCGAGGCGAGCGGATGCTCGTCCACGCTCAGGCGCAGGTGATAGAAGTCCTGCGGCAGGAAGATCGGCTCGATGAGCACGAGCCCCCGCGCGTCGAGCCGGAAGGATGTGTGCGCCAGGGTGAGGACCGTGGCGCCCATGGAGTGACCGACCAGGCCCGGGCGGTGGATGCCGGTACGCTTGCAGAAGGCGGCGAGGTCCTCGGCGATGCGCATCCAGCTCAGGCCCCCTTCTTCGGGCTCGACCTCCCGGTGGTCGCAGAAGTACGGTGCAACGACCCGATAGGCGGGAGCGAGCTCCCGGGCGATGGGGTGCCACAGCCAGGGGACGAACCCGGTGGCGTGCAAGAGGATCAGGGTGGGGCCACTGCCTTCGTAGAGAAGGTAGGGCAGCTCCACGCCCCCGATATCCTGGGAGAGGACCCGGGGCAGATTTTCTCCAGCCATGAAAACGCTCCTTTCATGAAAACGTACGGTAAAGGGGCCGCCATTGTGCCTCGACCCTGTTAAAACCGGGCTCTTTCGAGCCCGGCGACAGTTCGATGATCAGTTCGCTTCGAGTCCCAGGAGCTCCCGGGCCGCCTTTTCAATGCTCTCGCGCGTGTAGTCCGACAGGACGAACGCGGAGGAGGAAGCCGACGAGGCGGCGGGCGAACGGCCGTCCCTGGCCGGGTACAGTGAAAGCCTGTGGTCCCGGCCGTCCGACAGGGTAACGGTGATCTCCGGCGCATCCTTGAGCCCGGCGGCAGTCTCGTCGAGGTACTCCCTGCAGCGGAGGTCCCTCAGCTCCGAGAGCAGCGAATCGACTGCCGAGGAGTCCACCTCCTTTCCGGCGGAATCCATCCAGACGGTCTTTCTGGTCGATGCATCGCCGTCGCCCTCTGCCGCGGGTTCGATCTCGGTGCGGGACAGGACGGATTCTTTGTCCGGGGTGGCGACCGTGATCTTCGTAACCCGGGATGGAACCAGGGAGAGCACCGAGGTGTCCCTCAGGTCTTCGGCCGACAGGTCGAAATCTCCGCGCATGCCCCCCCTGGCCTGGAACACCCGGGAGTCGCCGGGCAGCATGACGAAGGTGTGCCGGTATGTGGACGCCTCCTTGCCCAGGTCGAAGGACCGGACGAGCGTGCCATCCTGGTAGGCCTTGACCGTTATCTTCTCCTGCCCGCCGAAGCCGTAGCGCTCGAGGCTGCCCGATTCGGAGGCCAGGTCGGTGAGACTGAGAGCCGTGATGGCGCTGAGCATCCGGTGCACCTTGGCCGGGTCGGCGGGGTACCCCTGGGGTTCGATGCGCCACGAGCCGTCGCGAACGCTCAACGCTACACTCCGGCTGTCGAAGGCGATCTCAAGGGAGGTGATGGCCCCCGGATCCAGGGCATCGAGCCGCGGAAGCTCGTAGTGGAGGCGGTCGGTGCGCTGGAAGGAGAGGTAGACGGGCAACGCCGCGAATATGACAAAGAGGATAAGGAACTCCTTGTTGATCTGTATTTTCATAGGGCTTCTCCCGTGCTGAACATGCGCTCGATGCGGCTTCTCCTGATGTGCCTGCGCAGGAGGACCAGGAGTCCGAACCCGACTACCAGGACGGGAAGGCCCACGACATTGAAGGCCTTGATGAACATCCTGGCCTGAACCGTGGTTTCGTCCAGGGGATTGAAGTCCAGCACCTTGCTTCTCATGATCGCCACGTCGCCGCGGCCGTTGAGCACGTCGAGCACGTTCAAGGCAAAGGCCGAGTTGGGGCCCCTGCCCTCGGCGTCAATGACATTGTCCGCAAGCATATGGGAGGACGCGACGAGAAGGATGCTGACCGGCCTTTCCGAGGATGCGAGGATAACGGAAGCCTCAACGGCCGAGGCGTCCGGGCCGGGGCCCTTTCGGCTCTCCTCCTCCCCGGGGTCGTCCCTGGGCATCTCGGGGATGGGCTTTCCCGCGAAGTAGCTGGGGAATTTACCGGTGAGCATGTAGGCCAGCGGGAAGCTGCGAAGCTCGTCCGGAGATGCCGGGGGCCTGATGAACTGGGGATTGAGGCTTATGGGCTCGTGCATCTCCCAGGACCGTTCCGAGGACGAGAACAGGAGTTCGGCGGTTATCCCATGCTCTTTCAGGTGCTGCTCGTCGATTGCAAGGGGAGAGAGCGCCACACCCACCAGGCTCCGGATGTTCGAGAGCGAAGGATGGGAACTGTTGATCGCAGCGCCTTGGATCACAGGGGCATAGTAGATCTTCTGCTCGCTGGGCCCAAGCTGGCGCGAGGTGCGCTGAACGTAGCAGTTATCATCCATCACCAGCGAGTTGCCGACTGTGATACCGTAGTGCTCGAGCAGTTTTTCCAGGCCAGTGGCCACAGGCACGTGCTTGGGGAGCTGTCCGTAGGCAGGGCTTCCCGGCGGGGGCCCTATCTCCTGGAAGGAATCCAGGAACACGGCGAGGCTGGTCCCCCTCATGAGAGCCTGGTCGATCTGGTAGAGCTCGTAGTCGCTGAACTCTTCGGTGGGTCCGGCGATTACGAGGGTCTTGAGCCCGTGGGGGATCCCGCCTTCGGAAATGTCTATCTGCTTGAGCGTGTAACTCTCGGAGGCGAGCCGGGCGAAGTTCGATGCAGGTTCCCTGCCCGAGCCGGGCATGCCGTAGAGCTCTCGCGTGCCGTGGTCAGCGAGGTAGCCCACGGTCTCGTTGATGCCGATGAGCGACTCCACGCTCCGGGTGATCATCTCGCCGATCTCCTTGGTGGTGGGCAGGCTGTACTGCGTACCGAACAGGGGCACGCGAAACACCTCGAGGATCTCGAGGGTCCTGGCCTGGCCCTCGTGCTCGACCAGCAGGCCGATAAGCCCCTCGCCGGCCTCGACGCCCGCCTGGGGCAGGTCGGGCCACGAGAGGCGCATGAGCCCGTACCGCTCAGACAGGTCGGCGATCTCCTCACCCCGGGACGGCTCGAGCACCGAGAAGGCGAGCTTGCCATACATGGTCCGGTTCAGCCCGGAGACGATCTCCTCGATGCCTTTATCCAGGCTGGAGAGGTCCTTGAGCCCCATGTAGGGCGCCACCTTAAGGACCGAGGGCGAGAGGCAGAGCGTGATCCTGACCGGTTCCTTGAGCCTGAGCAGGGCGCTGATGCGGTTGTTGAGTCTCTGGATCGCGGTGGTGAGGCGGTACTCCAGCCCGTCGGCCGAGACGATGGTGGGGATGCGCTCCACCATGTCGCCGTGGACGATGGCCAGGCCCATGTAGGCCTTCTTGATCTTTACCTCGTCCTGCTCGATGGCCTGGATCTGCACGGGCTGGATGCCGTATTCCGAGGCGAGCCGCTGGTTTTGCGCGCTGTCCGCCGACCCTCCTTCCTCAAGCGGGGTCACGTCGTGGAACCGGTAGTTGAAGTACCGGTTGCCGCTGATGGCATACTCCTCGAGCAGGTCCCTCAGGTAGCGCTCCACCGTGTTGTAGGGCGCGGGGAGGTTCTTCGTGAAGAACACGTTGATGGTGAGCGGCTCGGTGAGGGTGGAGACGACCTCCCTGCTCACCGGCGAGAGGGAGTAGACCCGGTTCTCGGTGAGATCGGCCCGGAAGAACAGAGTGAGCCCCGCCAGGTTTATCATTACGACCAGGACGATATAGACGCCGAACTTCAGGTAGCTGTTCGTGGACTGTCGAGCCATGGATGCCTCCTTACCTCTTCTCCTGCATGACCAGGTGCGTGGCGTAGAGAAACACGAAGATCATGCTGGCGAAGTAGAGCAGATCGCGCGTGTCCAGGATGCCCCGGGCGATGTTCTCGAAGTGGTGGCCGGCCGAGATCTGGGTGAGCACGCCGGCCAGGGCCGCGGGGAAGAAGATGGCCATCCTGTCGATCACGGTGAGGGAAAAGCACACGACCAGGCCCGTGATGAAGGCCACGATCTGGTTTCTCGTGAGTGAGGAGGCGAAGAGCCCGACCGCGCTGTATGCCCCGCCCAGTAGGACCGCCCCGATGTAGCCGCCCGCGACCGGCCCCCAGTCGAGCTCGCCGATGCACGCGACGCTCGCCGCGTAGGAGAGGGTGGGGGCGAGCATGGCCGCGGCAAAGGCCGTGCCCGCCAGGAACTTGCCCGCCACCACCTCGGAGAGCCTCACGGGCAGGGTGAGCAGCATTTCGCAGCTGCCCGAGTGGAGCTCTTCGGAAAAGAGCCGCATGGTGACCGCCGGGATCACGAACGAGAAGGTCAGCGGCAGCAGCCCGAAGAAGGCGCGCAGGTTTGCCTGGTTGTAGATGAAGAAGGTGGAGAAAAAGAGCCACCCGGTGATGAGCAGGAAGATGCAGATCACGATGTAGGCGATGGGTGAAACGAAATAGTCCTGGAATTCCTTTCTGAATATGTGCAGTGTCTGGGTCATTTCATCCCTCCTCCCTGGTGAGCTGTCGGAAGATCTTTTCGAGTGACTTGCTTTCGCGGGTGAACTCTACCATGACCCAGTCGGTCTGCCTGACCCGGGCATAGATGCGCTCCATGATCCCGTCAGCGGAGGAGGCGAAGATCTTCAGCCTCAGCTCGTCGCCGGCACGGGACTCGGTCCTTTCGACCCTCAGGACGCCTTCCACGGACTCAAGCGCGGCCTGGGCTTCGCCGGGCTCGGCATGCAGCAGGGCGAGGTGGATCGCCTGCTCGCCTTTCGCGCCTTCCTTGAGCGACTCGGTGCTGCCGTCCGCCGCGATCCTGCCCTTGTCGATGATCACGATGCGGTCGCAGGCGGCCTCGGCCTCGCTTAAGATGTGGGTGGAGAGGATGATGGTCTTTTCCCTGCCGAACCTGCGGATGATGTCCCTGATCTCGGCGATCTGGTTGGGGTCGAGGCCCGAGGTTGGCTCGTCGAGCACCAGGACCTCGGGATCCTCCATCATGGCGTGGGCCAGGCCCACGCGCTGCCTGAGCCCCTTGGAGAGCTCGCCGATGTTCTTGTGCATGATTTCCTTGAGCCCGCAGAGATCGGCCAGCTCGTGGATTCGCGAGACCTTGCGCCTGCCGGTCAGCCCGCGGATCCCTGCGATGTAGTCCAGGTAGTCGTAGACCAGCAGGTTGTGATACAGCGGCGCCGACTCCGGCAGGTAGCCGATGAGTTTCTTGACCGCCGTCGCATCGTCGTCATAGGACAGGCCGTTGATGCGGATGCTGCCCGAGGTCGGCTCCAGGAAGCCGGTGAGCATCCTTAAAGTGGTGGTCTTGCCTGCGCCGTTGGGGCCCAGGAGCCCCGTGATCTCGCCCCGCGATACGTCGAGGTCGATCTGATCCACAGCGCAGAAGTTCCCGTAACACTTGGTCAGTTTTTCCACATGGATCATCGTGCTCCTCCCACTGGATTTCCCGGTACAGGATCGTAACCCATGATGTGCTGTGAACTGTCGCCCCTCATTACACGCATATGGTTCAAGGGCAGTAAGATAAAAACTTTGATCTTCCTTGTCAAGACCCCGGGCCGTAACGGGCCGGATGCAGCACGAACCGGCGGGTCCGGGCCGCCCTTATAAAATATATGGAGTCAACCATCATCTATCGCGGCACATTTTCCGATAGCATAGCAAAGCTGATTTTCCATCAAGGAGGTTACCATGAAGAGATGCAATGTCGTTCTCGCACTGACTGTCATGGCAGTTATGCTCGTCGCCCCGGGGATCGCCGGTGCCCGGGATTACTCCATCGAGGTCCTCCAGGTCACGGACATCGAG
>JBASVF010000276.1:0-1665 GCA_049275795.1 Desulfomonilia bacterium | reverse complement strand
CCCTTATGCAGCGCTATGACACCAGCTACGATCTGGGTGATCGCGCCTGCGAAGCCGAGAGCGATAAGGACCGTGCCTTGATCATGAGAAGCCATACCCGTGGCCACCGGCCACAAGCAACCGAGATAGAACGCAAGTACCATCAATCCGGCTGGACCGGGGTTTGCAAACTTGCTGCCGTTGTCGTGCGCCATACTCTCTCTCCTCTTCGTATAGTTGTGATGTTATGGGTGCTGCTGTTCCTATATGTCCTTAAACCCACTTCGGGATCGGGCCCCTGGCATTCTGGCAGTAAGAACTCGCGGCCCGTTCACGGAGATGGGTTTATTTCAGGATGCTGTTTACCCGCTCCTGCCCCTTCGTGTACTCGGCATCGAGTGTGCTCAGTCCCAGGATCCAGCCGAGCTTTCTCGCCTGCCATGGATATGGAGAGCCGAGCTTGGCGATCTTCGGCCAGTCTCTCCTGAACTCTCCGAGATCGTCTCCGCGCCACATACAGCCCATGAGCAGCCCTGCGTAGTCCGCCATCTTGCCGATAGCCTGGCCTCCGATGATTCTGCCGTCCTTGAGCAGAAGCTGCAGATAGCCGTTGATCGTGTCACGCTCGATCACCTCCACCTCCTCGAGCGAGCAGACCCGCTCGGCGCCCTTCATGGTCTTGCCGAAGGTGACCGCGTGCGTATTGAAATAATGTGCCCGGGCAAAGGGATAGGCTCCCCGGTACCGGGCCTTCTCTCCCATGATGTTTCGGGCGACGATTCTTGCCTGCTCGATTGCATTGTGCTTGAGCTGGTACATGCATCCCTCGCCCGTGCAGGCGTCATAGGTCTGTACGCAGTCACCGCATGCGTATATCCCTTCCACGTTGGTACTCATGAAATCGTCGACCAGGATTCCCCGATCGCACTTGACTCCGGCGGTTTCAGCCAGCGGCCGCCCGGGTACGACGCCTGTGGCCACGACCACGGTGTCGCATGGGATCTCGCGCTTGTCGGTCTTTACCGAGCTGACCGAGCCTTTGCCCTCGATGCTGAGCACCTTCTCGGAGGTGTAGACCTCGATGCCATACCCGCGCATCTCCTTCTCGAGAAAACGCGCCGCTCCTTCACAGAACAGGGTGGGCATGATCCATCCCAACAGTTCAATGATCGTGACCTCGTAGCCCTTGAGCTTCAGCGCCTCAGCGGCCTCGATACCGATAGCGCCCGACCCTATGACCACGGCTTTGCTGCCCTTGTGCTTGGCCAGTTTGTCAGCTTCGGCGAGAACCTTGCAGCTCATGACTCCGTCGAGCTCAATCCCGGGAATGGGCGGGATGAACAGAGAACCTCCGTGAGCCAGCACCAGGTTGTCGTACGGGAACGCATCCCCTTTTTCCGTAATTACCTTCTTTGCTTTCGGATCGATCGAGACGGCCTTGTTATCCAGGACCAGGTTGATGTTCTTGTCTTTGTAATGATCGAGCGTTTTTCGGAACACAACTCCCCGATCCACTTCACCCCCTACGAAGTAGGGAAGCGAGCAGGGGTCGTACTCCGGAAACTTTTCGGCCGAGACGATCGTGATATCGATATCTTCTTTCGAGCCGTTCTCCCTCAGGTACGAGGCGACTTCGTTTCCTGCTATTCCGTTTCCAACTATGACCACTTTCACGGAGGTTACTCC
>JBASVF010000275.1:0-4208 GCA_049275795.1 Desulfomonilia bacterium | reverse complement strand
AAAGGCCTCGGCCGGGGCCGCCATGTGGTCGGTCTTCGCCTTCAGCCTCCATCAGCGCTTCGCCCTCCGGTGGTCGGGCAGAAGGACCGCGATCATCACCATTGCGGGCTTCCTCTTCATGGTCCTCCTGTTCATCGGATTGAACCTGGTCTTTCCGGAAGCCCACGGCATAGGACTCATCCGATGAACCCCATCCGCTGCCTCAGCATCAACCACCGGATCGCCTCCCTGGAGATCAGGGAGAAGCTCCTCCTCAATCCCGGGGATTTCACGGACCTGGTCGAGCGGGGTGCAGAGATCTACGTTCTGTGCACCTGCAACCGGACCGAGGTGTACTGGACGGGAACGGACGAACAGACCCTGCTGGATCGCCTGGGCATGCTCTCGGGAGTGCCGGTGCATGAGATCCGGCGGTACAGTGAGCTCTTCCAGGGCCGCGAGGCCGTCCGGCACCTGTTCCTGGTGGCTTCCGGCCTCGACTCCCTGGTCATCGGCGAGAGCCAGATCCTGGGCCAGGTCAAGGAGGCCTACCGGGCCTCGCTTGCCGCCGGCACCACCGCGCTCTTCCTGAACAAGGCACTGCATCGCGCCTTCCGAACCGCCAAGCGGGTGCGCACCGAGACCGACATCGGCAGGTATCCGGTTTCGGTGGCCTCCGAGGCGGTCGAGCTGGCCTGCCACATCTTCGGAGACATCAGCAAAAGCCCGGTGCTGGTCATCGGCGCAGGCGACATGGCGAGCATCGCGGCGCGTCGCCTGAAGGACCGGGGCGCGAGGGACCTGTGCATCATCAACCGCACCCACTCCACGGCCTGCGACCTCGCCAGCGAGCTCGGCGGAAGGCCGCGCCCCTTCGAGGCCCTCAAGGAAGAGCTCGTACGGTGCTCGATCGTGATCACCTCCACGGGCTCGCCCAAGCCCATCATCACGAAGGCCCTGATGACCGAGGTCATGAAGCAACGCAGGAACGAGCCCATGATCCTCATCGACATCGCGGTGCCGAGAGACGTGGACCCGGAGGCGGGTTCGTGCTACAACTGCTACCTCTACGACATCGATGCGCTGAAAGCCATCGTTGATCGGCACGCCACCTCCCGGAGGGAGGAGGCGGACAAGGCGGTCGAGATCGTCGCATCCGAGGCGGAGCGGTTCGACAAATGGGTCGACTCGCTGGATGCGCAGGCAACGATCCGGGACCTGTTCAACCTCATGGAGGACTACGTGGCCTCCGAGGCGAACGGCTCATCCCTGGCTCCGGAGCATGCAGAGCTCCTCGAGGAGAAGCTCCGGATATCGCTCAAACGGTTTTTCCACCGGGTGGCGAGCTACCTCAAGGAGCACCCCACCCTGCAGAACATCGAACATACGCGGAGGATCTTCCAGCTCGATGAGGACTATCAGGATCGGCACAAGGGGTAGCAGCCTCGCACTGCGGCAGACGGACCTGGTCCGGCGGGCGATAGAACGCCTAGAGCCGGGCTTCGAGGTCGAGGTGCGCACCATCAGGACCACCGGAGACATCCTCTCCGACGCCCCGCTGGATGCCATCGGAGGCAAGGGGGTGTTCGTCAAGGAGATCGAGCGGTGCCTGCTCGAGCACGAGATCGACTGCGCGGTCCACAGCCTCAAGGACATGCAGGCCGTGCTGCCCGGCGGACTGTGCATCGGCGCCTTCCTGGAGCGGGAAGATCCCCGGGACATGCTCTTCTCCCCCGGCGGGCAGGGTCTCCACGATCTCCCCGCGGGCGCGCGCATCGGCACCTCAAGCATGCGCAGGCGCTGCCAGGTGAAGATGCTTCGGCCCGACGTGAGGGTGGTGGACATCCGGGGCAACGTGCCCACCCGCCTGGCCCGGGTGGGAGATACGGTGGACGCGGTGATCCTGGCCGCGGCCGGCGTCCGGAGGCTCGGCCTCTCCCAGGGCCTGGTCCTGGACCCCGAGGTCATGGTCCCGTCTCCGGGCCAGGGCGTGATCGCGGTGGAGTGCCGCGACGACGACCAAGAAGTCCTCGGGCTCCTCTCGCGCCTGGACCACGGCCCTACCCGCGCCTGCGCAGAGGCCGAGAGGGAGTTCCTGGCCGCCCTGGGGCAGGACTGTAACCTGCCGGCAGGAGCCTATGCCCGGCTTAAGGGAACGACGATTTCCATGCTGGGCATGCTGGCGGCAACGGACGAGTCGCGCTTGGAAAAGATCCGCATGGAGGGCGCGGATCCCGGGGTGGGCCGGCGCCTGGCCCTGGCCCTGAAACGAGCCCTCGACCCGGAGGCCTCCTCATGAAGGTCTATCTCATCGGCGCCGGGCCGGGAGACCCCGGCCTCATCACGCTCAAGGCCTGCCGCATCCTCCCCCTCTGCGATGTGATCGTCTACGACGACCTCATTCCCCGCGAGATCCTGAGCCTCGCGAGGCCGGATGCAGAGACCATGTACGTGGGCAAGCGCGGCGGCACCACCTACCTCAAGCAGCCGAAGATCAACGAGCTGCTCGTGCAGCTCGCGCGGCAGGGCAAGACAGTCGGCCGGATCAAGGGAGGCGACCCGTGCGTGTTCGGCCGGGGCGGCGAGGAGGCCCTGTACCTGAAAAGACACGGCATCCCCTTCGAGATCGTTCCGGGCGTGACCTCCGCCATCGCGGGGCCGGTGAGCGCGGGCATCCCACCCACCCACCGCGGCCTTGCCGCGTCGGTCACCTTCGTGACCGCGCACGAGGATCCGGACAAGGAGTCCGGCTTTCTCGACTGGAAGCACCTGGCCGCGCACAGCGGCACCATCGTGTTCCTCATGGGGGCCTCGCGCATAGCCGAGATCGCCCGCAGGCTCATGGAGGAGGGGATGAGCCCGGAGATGCCCTGCGCCCTGGTGCAGGATGCCACCACCCCCCTGCAGCGCCGGGTGGTCTCCACCCTGGACAAGGTGGGGCAGGATGCGGCACGGGCAGCCATAGCCTCACCATGCGTGATGGTGGTGGGCAGGGTGGTTTCCCTGAGCCGGGAGCTTTTCGACGAGACGTCCAAGCCGCTCCAGGGCAGGTCCGTGCTCATTACCAGGCCGTCCCACCTTGCGCTCAACACGGCGTCGCACTTTGCGGAGATGGGCGCGAAGGTGGTGACCTACCCGCTCCTGGAGATCTCGCCGCTCGAATTCGAGCTGCCCGAGATCGGCACGATCGATCTGTTCATCTTCACCTCCCAGAACGCGGTGCCGCTCTTCATGGATAAAGTTCTCTCCCGCGGGATGGATGCCCGCGCCTTCTACAAGAGCGAGATTCTCTGCATCGGCCCCAAGACCAGGGACGCGCTCAAGGCCTATGGCATCCGCGCCGACGGCATGGCGTCCGAGTACCGGGCCGAGGGCATCGTGAAGATGCTTGAAGGCAGGGACCTTTCGGGCAGGCGGGTGTGCCTGCCGAGAGCGCTCAGCGCCCGGGCCTACCTGGCGGACACACTGAGGAAGGCCGGTGCGCACGTGCTGGATATCCCGGTCTACGACACCGTGATCCCGGAAAACGCGACCGGCGAGAGCCTGCTCTCGGCCCTGGCCGAGGTAGACACCGTGATCTTCACCAGCCCCTCGGGCGTGCGCCACGCCATGGAGCTCCTGGATGGAGACAGCGGGCCGCTTAACTCCAGGCGGCTCGTCGCCATCGGCCCGGTGACCGCCGGGGCCATGAGAAAGCTCGGCCTTGAGCCGTCATTGATTGCAGAGGAATACACCGACGAGGGCATCATCGAAGCACTGAAAGGAGTACCATCGTGATCGGAATCTCAAAGCTCTACTGCGGGACCGTCGAGGCATCCGACCCGTTGCGCTACGGCCGCGCATCCAAGGCCTTGCCCTCGCACCTGCTCCAGTTCTCGGCGGATAAGAAGCCCGTGGTGGTATGGAACGTCACCGCGGTCTGCAACCTCAAGTGCGTGCACTGTTACGCATCGGAGCGCACGCAAAGCCCCGAGCTCTCGACCGCCGAAGGCAGGGAGCTCATCGCCAACCTCAAGGACTACGGGACCCCGGTCGTGCTCTTCTCGGGCGGCGAGCCGCTCATGCGCAAGGACCTGCCCGAGCTCATCAGGCAGACCGTCAGGTCCGGGATGCGCGCCGTGATCTCCACGAACGGCACGCTGATCACCCGCGACCTGGCAATGGAGCTCTCGGACTATGGCCTCTCCTACATCGGGGTGAGCCTGGACGGGCTCGAAGAGATCAACGAC
>JBASVF010000274.1:0-14200 GCA_049275795.1 Desulfomonilia bacterium | reverse complement strand
GGCTGCACGCATGCCCGGACAGGGATGAGGCCATGTTCGAGACAAACGTTTTTCCCGCCCTGCTCGTTACCACCGCAGCCGGGCTCTCAACGGCCGTCGGCAGCGTGCTCGGGCTGTATTCCCGCAGGCCCTCCCCGTCCTTTCTGGGCTTCGTCCTGGGGTTTTCCGCCGGGATCATGATCCTGGTGGCCTTCGGCGAGCTCCTCCCCACGGCCATCGCCGTGGAGGGCCTGGGCTATGCAGGGGCCTACGGCTCCTTCTTCGCGGGCATGGCAACCTACTTTCTCATCGACCTTGCCGTTCCCCACGAGTACCTCGGCCAGCACGACCACGCCCTGGTGCGGCCGGGCGACCCTGTGCAGCTCCCCCTGGAAGGCATGGAGCGGACCGGGCTCCTGGTGATGATCGGCATCACGCTGCACAACTTTCCGGAAGGCATGGCCACCTTCATCGGCGCCATGGAAGACCTCGAGCTGGGCCTCGCCCTGGGAGCGGCCATTGCCATCCACAACATTCCCGAGGGTCTGGCAATCTCCGCGCCCCTGTACATCGCTACCGGAGACCGGGTGAAAGCCTTCTCCTGGTCGTTCTTTTCAGGGGTGAGCGAGATCCTGGGCGCGCTCGTCGCGGCCGCGATCCTCATGCCCTTCCTCTCCGAACGGGTCATGGGCGTGGCCCTGTCGGGAGTTGGCGGCATCATGGTGGCCATTTCCCTCGATGAGCTCATCCCGCTGGCAAAGACCTTCGACTCGGAACACTCGCCCATACTCGGGGTGATCACGGGTATGGCCGTGATGGTCATCAGCCTGTACCTGCTCAGGCACTAGACTGCCTGAGGCGCTTGGTGAGGCTCCCCTCCGTGAGCCTCGCGGAGGAGGGATCGCGGCCGCCACGGGTGAGGGCGCCGCTTGAGGCGAGCCAGCCGGATGAACGGATCATGGGCGTCAGGACGCCTCGAGGATGATTCCGACCGGGCAGTGGTCCGATCCCATGATATGATCGAGGATGAAGGCTCCTTTAAGCGAGGATTTAAGCGACTCGGAGATGCAGAAGTAGTCGATGCGCCACCCGATGCCTTTTGCGCGGGCGTTGAAGCGGTACGACCACCAGGTGTAGTTGCCGGGCTCCTGGTTGAATACCCGGAAGGTGTCGACAAACCCGCTCTCCACAAGCCGGTCGAAAGAGGCCCGCTCTTCCTTGGTAAAACCCGGGTTGTTCACGTTGGCCTTGGGGTTCTTCAGGTCGATCTCCTTGTGCGCCACGTTGAGGTCCCCGCAGAAGACCACGGGCTTTGTCCGCTCGAGATTCTTGAGAAAGGCGAGGAAGTCCTGGTCCCACCTCATGCGGTAATCGAGCCGGACGAGCCCGTGCTGGGCGTTGGGGGTGTAGACGTTCACGAGGAAGAATTCGCCGAACTCCAGCGTGATGATCCTGCCCTCGCGGTCGTGCTCGTCGATGCCCATGCCGTATGATACCTTAAGGGGCTCCACCCGGGTGAACACGGCCGTCCCCGAGTATCCCTTCTTGAAGGCGTTGTTCCAGTACTGGAGATACCCGGGCAGGTCCACCTCGATCGTCCCGTTGCCTGCCCTGGTTTCCTGCAGGCACAGGACGTCCGGGTCCATCTCCCGGACAGCGTCGTAAAACCCGCCCTTGAGTACCGCCCTCAACCCGTTGACATTCCACGAAATCAGCTTCACCGTCCAAGGACCTCCCCGTGATCTCAGGTGCCCTGTCCTTATACCCTCATCCAGGGCGCCGGGTCAAATCTTCACGGGTTGACGCAGGATCTCCGGTCGGTATTATGATGAGTGATCAGCTCGAGAAAGAGAGGTTTCATCCGGATGGCAGATGTGGCGCTCCTCAAGTGCAGGGGCTATGACCCGCAGGAGATCAAGGATCATATCGTCCGGGGGCTTGAGATCATCAACTTTCCCCTGGAGAGGTTCAACGGCGCACGGGTGGTCTTGAAGCCGAACCTCCTCTCGGCCTCCCGACCGGACAGCGCCGTAGTGACCCACCCGCAGTTCTTCCGAGCGGCGGCCGAGCTCGTGATCGATCACGGGGCGCGGCCCATGCTGGCCGAATCGCCCGCCGTGTCCTCACTCAGGAGCGCAATCAGGGCCGCCGGCTACGACCCGGTGCTCAAGCACCTCGGCATCCCGGTTGCTGACATGATCGAGGTCGAAAGGCTTCCCTGCCCGCAGAGACGGAAGACGAAGCTCTTCGAGGTGGGCCGGGCCTTCTTCGAGGCGGAGCTCATCGTCAACCTGCCCAAGTTCAAGACCCACGGGCTGACCTATGTCTCCGGGGCGGTCAAGAACCTGTTCGGCGCAATGCCCGGGATGCGCAAGTCCCAGATGCACCTCAAGTTCCCGGAGGGTGAGGACTTCTCGGAGTTTCTCCTGGACCTGTACAGCGCCTTTCTCGAGGGCTTCGATCCTCCCAGGACGCTCATTCACATCATGGACGGAATTCTCGCCATGGAGGGCAACGGCCCGGGCTCTACCGGGACCCCGAGGCCCATGCACGCGATCGTCATGGGAGAAGACGCCCTGGCCGTGGACTGGGTGGCGGTCGAGGTGAGCGGGCTGGACGCGTTGAGGTGTCCCACGCTCGTTCAGGGCTTCCGCAGGGGGCTCGGGATCTCTTCTCCCGGCGAGATCGCGGTAAAAGGAGAGAGGATCGAGGACATGAGGGTACACGGGTTCGTCCCTCCCGATCGCGTCGGGCCCACCCGCCTGCTCAGGGCGCCCGCGGTCCGCAGGCTCGTGAGGGATCTCTTCGCCGGGCGCCCGGCGCCCGTGGATACAAGGTGCACCCTGTGCTACCAGTGCCGCGATATCTGCCCGGCCGGGGCGATCGGCGAGGCGGAAGAGGGGAAAAAGGTGCCCCGATTCGACTACGGGGCGTGTATCCGCTGCCTCTGCTGCCAGGAGATATGCCCTCAAGGGGCCATATCCCTGAAGAAGGGCAGGCTCCAGTGGATGATCCGATGACCGCTTACCGCAGGCCTCAAGAGCCGTCCCGCGCGAAGCCCAAGGGGACTGCCCGTCCGCGGCGTCACCAGCAACGATCCCCTGGAAAAAGTGGCGATTGTGTTGTAACTATACCCGCAGTCCCGTGTGAGGAGGCTTCCATGAAGGCCGGTCACGAGCTGGAGAAGATTTTCGCCGATATTCAGGACCACCAGGAGATGATCGAGTTCTTCCAGGAGATATTCACGCCCCGGGAGCTCAAAGATCTCCAGCTCCGGTGGGAGCTGCTCAAGGAGCTGCATGCGGGCCGGACACAGAGAAGCATTGCGGCTCAGCACCGGATCAGCCTCTGCAAGATCACCCGCGGGTCCAAGATCCTGAAGAAACCCGGGTCCATTACGAAGAAGCTGCTCGACGAACGAAGCGACCGCGGTGATGGATGATCATCCGATCATCCGCCTTGGCCCCGCGCTTCCCATGAAAGCCGCCGTGCATGCAGTGAAGTTCAATGGACGTGGGAAAACCGCCGGCATACAGGCATGGAGGTGAACCATGGACGAGAGGATCGGCGAGAGGTTTCAGCGCGAGACCATGTACGATCGGAGGCGGATGCCCAGGGGGTCTATCGACCTGGATGAGAAGCCGCCCCTCTACAAAACCTATCCCCAGGCAAGGAAGGTGCCACTGCCGCCCCTGGAGCGGTGCGGCGACATGAGCCTCCACGAAGCTCTGCTCAGGAGAAAGAGTCTCAGGCGTTTCCTCGACGCCCCGATCTCCCTGGAGAACCTCTCGTGCCTGATGTGGGCGTCGAGCGGCATCCAGAGGAGGGAGATGGGTTTCGCCTTCCGCACCGCGCCTTCCGCCGGGGCCCTCTATCCTCTGGAGACCTATGTCGTTGCGACAAGGGTCTCCGGGCTCGAGCCGGGCGTATACCACTACCAGGTCAAGGCGCACCAGCTCGAGGAGCTCAAGGCGGGAGACTTCAGCGAAGACATGGCCCGAGCCGCGCTCGGCCAGGAGATGTGCTCCTCGGCTGCAGTGCTCGTCATCTACACCGCGATCTTTCGGAGGACCGTCTGGAAGTACCGGCAGAGGGGATACCGCTACGTGTACATCGAGGCCGGGCACATGGCGCAAAATCTCGCCCTCGCCAGCATTAGCATGGGGCTCGGATGCTGCCACGTAGGTGCTCTGTTCGATGGAGAGGTAAACGAGATACTCGGCGTGGACGGCATCGAGGAGAGCGTGGTTTACCTGAGCGCCCTCGGTCAGACCGGTATGTACGTCTGAACCGGGCCCGCGGGGCTCTCCGAGAACCCCCAGGGCCGTAAGCGGGAAAGACGGGAAGGGCACGGAGCGAGGGCCTTTTCCTTAGAAAAGGCTTAAAACCCCGGGCATGTCATCGAGGGCCGGGTGACCGGGAGAGGGCCTGGCCCGTCATCCACCGCAGGCGCCTGTTCGAGCCGTTCCGCGCTTTTTTGTGCGCCCGGATACAGCCCGGGCCGTTGTCGGCTCGCGGTCTGTGAAGGAAGCGGTAATCTTTGAAGGATAGCCGGACGTCCCCCCTTTCAAGGGAACGCCGACTGAGATACCCGGGACGGTGAAACCAGCAGGAGCCGGGTTGTTACTTCTTGACGTCCAGTGGTATTACGGTCTTTTCCGGGGCGGTCATCTGGCAGCTGCCCTCGAAGATCACTCCCTCGTCCACGATGAGTGACGGAGTGTTGATGTTGCCGAAGAGCTTGCCGTTGCCCTTGATCTCGACCTGCTTGGCGGCCTTGAGGTTGCCGTGAACCTCTCCGCGCACGATGATGGTCTCGGCCTGGATCTCGGCATGGACTACCGCACCGTCGCCAACGGCCAGGATGCCGCTGGTGATGACCTCTCCGCGGAACTTGCCGTCGATCCTGAGCGTGCCCTCGAAGATCAGCTTGCCTTCAAACTCGGTGCCCTTGCCGAGGAGACCTACGATATTGTCCATGTTCGAACCGTTCTTACTCCCCATGCCGCTCCTCCGGAACATTCCCATATGGCATAAACATCCTTTCTTCCCCCTGGAGGGATGGTTGATTTCCCTTTCATGGGTTTATCGTCCCATGCAATCCAACACTTGAGAGAGAATGCGTGGTGAGCTGCCGCTGCAGGCTGCTCGATCAAGGTATTATAGTCCCCTTGGCTGGAGATCGCAACACTTTGTTTTCATGGGCGGAAATCTCACGTGCGCTGGCAGGCTCAGCGCTCCAAGAGTTCCGAGTATGCCCGCCTGATCTCCTTGAAGCGCTTCTCGGCCAGGACCCGGAACTCTTCTCCCAGGTGCTGCACCCTGTCGGGGTGGTACTTGACGGCAAGGTCCCGGTAGGCTTTGCGGATCTCTTCACGGGAGGCCCCTCTCTCGAGCCCGAGCACGGCATAGGGGTCGCGGCCGGTTTCCCCGTGATCGCGCTTACGGTCGTGGGCCCGGTCACGCGATGACGAGGCCGACTCCTGCCGGTGACTGCGGCCGTTCTCTCCCGGGCGGGTGAACGTGCTCGCGGTCCGGGGAAAGAGATATCGATACAGGAAGAAGAGCACGGCCAGGTCATCGAGCCACCCCCATCCTACCAGGAAGTCCGGCAGGAGGTCGTAGGGGCTCGCGGCATAGAGAATGGCGAGCAGGATCATGAGAACTTTCTTCATGTATCTTTTCGATGCCCCCGGCTTCTCGAAATCGGGTATCGGCTCGAATGTAACATATTTCGGCGCCCCCATCCACAGGGACGGCGCCTGCCATACCGGCATGCCCCGGGAGACTAGGTACCAGCCTCCGAGCCGGGGCTGCCGGGGCCCGGGCTCTTCCATTCTCTACAAACGGAGCGGCGCCGTGGACCGGCACGTGAGGAGTAAAGACTGCGCCGGAGAGGTTTCCTCCTTCTTAAGGAGGTCCTCCTTCTCAGGCAGTGCCTACACCTCGATGGCCTGCCCGGCCATGAGCTTGTCCACGGTCACGGCCTCGGTCATGAGCATGCCGATCGTCCGGGAGAAGCGCGAGGGGTCCTCCAACTTGCCCCCTCGGCAACCACGGCAAGGTCGTAGAGGAGCCGGGCATAGTCCTTGAGCACCGGGTCGTTCCGGCTCTTCTCGAATACGAGCCTGAGGCTCACCAGGGCGGGGTGGTCGATGTTGAGCTCGAGCACCCGCTTGGTCGGCTCGGTCTTCTGGCCCGTGGCCCGCAGGATCTTCTCCAGGTAGGCGCTCATGTCCGATGCCTCGCCGGTGAGACAGGAGAGCGAGTCCTTGAGGCGGGAGGAGGGCTTCACGTCCTTGACCAGGTCCTTGAGCTCCTCCCGGATGAAGCCGAGGAAATCACCGAACTCACTCCTTTTCGCCTCGTCGGGCTTGTCCAGGTCCAGCTCGCCCTTTTCCGCGCTGATGAACCGCTTGCCCTCGTATTCCCCAAGGTGCTGCACCACCCACTCGTCGACCGGGTCGGTCATGAGCACCACCTCGAAGCCCTTGTCCTTGAGGCGCTCGAGGTGCGGGCTGTTCATGAGGAGCGTGGGGTTCTCGCCGGTTATGTAGTAGATCCCCTCCTGGTCGGGCTTCATTCTCCCGACATATTCCTTCAGCGGCACGAGCTTGCCCTCGGAGGAGGTGGTGCGGTACCTGAGCAGCTTCGCGATGCGATCTCGGTTTTCATAGTCCATGGGGATTCCGGCCTTGAGGATGTGTCCGAACTCGGAGAAGAACCTGGCGTATTTCTCGTCGTCTAAGTCTTCCAGGAGATCGAAGAGCTTCTTGACGAGGTTCTTGCGGATGTTCCTCACCAGGGAGTCCTGCTGCAGGATCTCGCGGCTGATGTTGAGGTTCAGGTCCGGGGCGTCGACCACGCCGTGCACGAAGGAGAAATACTCGGGGATGAGCTCGCGGCAGTCGTCCATGATGAACACCCGCTTGCTGTAGAGGTGGATGCCGTGCCTGCGCTCGCGCAGCGAGAAATCGAAGGGCAGCCGCGAGGGGAGGTAGAGCAGGGCGGTGTACTCGGTTGTGCCCTCGAAGCGGATGTGAAGGTGAGCCAGGGGATCTTCCCAGTCGTGGCTGATGTGCTTGTAGAACTCGTTATACTCCTCGTCGGTCACCTCGGACTTGTTCCTGGCCCAGATGGCCTTCATGGAGTTGATCGTCTCCTCCCGGATCACCTCGCGGGTGGTGGATCCTATAGGCTTGCCGTCCTTGTCCTTGATGATCTCGTTGTCCGGGATCGGCTCCTGCCGCTTGACGTCCATGACGATCGGGTAGCTCACGAAATCAGAGTGCCGCTTCACGATGCTCCGGATGGTCCACTCGTCGGTGTAGTCGGGCTCGTCCTCGCCGCGCTCCTTGAGCTCCAGGATCACGCTGGTCCCGCGCGAATCCCTGGAGGCCTCCTCGATGGTGTAGGAGCCGTCGCCCTCTGACTCCCACTTCACGGCCCGGTCCTGCCCCGCGGCCCTGGTGAGCAGGGTGACCTTCCTGGCCACGATGAAGGAGCTGTAGAACCCCACCCCGAATCGGCCGATGAGCTCAGGCAGCAGGGTGCCCTTCTTCTTCGACTCCTCGAGGACCTCGAGGAAGGCCCGGGTGCCGCTCTGGGCGATCGTGCCGATGTTTTCCACCACCTCGTCGTAGGTCATGCCGATGCCGTTGTCCTCGACGGTGAGGGTCCTCCTCGCCGGGTCGGCCTTGATCCGGATCTTGAGCTCGGTGTCCTGCCCGAGGATGTCCGGCTCGGTCTGGGACTTGAACCTGATCTTGTCGAGTGCGTCGGAGGCGTTCGAGATGAGCTCCCTCAGGAAGATCTCGGGATGGGAGTACAGCGAGTTGATGATGAGCTTGAGCAGCTGCTGCACCTCGGTCTTGAACTCTCGGGTTTCTTTCCTGTGCTCCATGGTTCCTCCATTGATGGTGCGCCTGTTCATAGGCATGAATATTCCCTGATTACATATGATCTCAGAGCCGGATAATCAAGGCCTGAGCAATGGGAAAAATATCCCCGCCCAAGGCCTGTACGCCCTTGAACTTTCCATGGAATTGGGCTAAGGTGCACGACCGTACCGCGTGAAATCCGCCATGGGAGAAGGAGCTGCTGCACTGTGGAATTCGATGCGTGCGTAAAGCACAGGCTGGTACGCAGGAGCGTACGTGAGTTCGCAGAGGCCGAGCTCGGTCCGATCGCCCACGAAATAGACCAGGAGGCGCGGTTTCCTCGCGAGGTCATCGAGAAGATGCGGCCCCTGAACTACTTCGGGCTCCAGGTGCCGAGGAAGCATGGCGGCGCCGAGCTCGACAGCATCAGCTACGCGATCGTGATCGAGGAGCTCTCCCGGGTGAGCGGCTCGGTGGGCCTGTGCGTCACGGTCCACAACAGCGTGGGCGTCTACCCCATCCTCAAGTACGGCACCCGTGAGCAGATAGACCGCTTCGTGCCCGGACTGGCCAGGGGCGAGCACATCGGGGCCTTCTGCCTCACCGAGGCCAACGCGGGCTCGGACGCGGGCGGCGTGGAGACCCACGCGGTGCCCGTAGACGGCGGGTACGTGATCAACGGCACCAAGATCTTCGTGACCAACGGCGGGGTGTGCACCGTGCCGCTGATCTTCGCCGTCACCGACCCAAAGGCCAGGCCGGGCAGGAACGCGAGCGTGTTCATCGTGGAGAAGGGCACCCCGGGCTTTTCCGTGGGCGAGATCGAGGACCTGTGCGGCATGCGGGCAAACCCGGTGTCGTCGCTGTTTTTCGAGGATTGCCGGGTGCCGGCGGAGAACCTGCTGGGCAGAGAGGGCGACGGCCTGAAGATCGGGCTCGAGACCCTGGACGTCGGCAGGATCGGCATCGGCGCCCAGGCGGTGGGCATCGCCCAGGCCGCCTTCGAGTCCTCGGTGAAGTACTCGCGCGAGCGCCAGCAGTTCGGGAAGCCCATCTCCTCATTCCAGTCCATCCAGAACATGCTCGCGGACATGGCCACCGAGATCGATGCGGCGCGGCTGCTCGTGTACCGCGCCAGCGCCCTGAAGGACAGCGGCAGGCCCTTCGGCAAGGAGGCCGCCATGGCGAAGCTCCATGCCGGGAGCGTTGCCTCGCGGGTGACGGGCTGGGCGGTGCAGGTCCACGGCGGCTACGGCTACAGCAAGGAGTACGACGTGGAGCGGTACTTCCGCGACGCGAAGGTTACCGAGATATACGAGGGCACGAGCGAGATCCAGCGCCTGGTGATATCCCGGGCCGTCCTCAGCGAGCCGGTGTGAAGGGAGCGACGAAGATGCCCAGGATGATCGTATGCATGAAGCAGGTGCCCAGGGTAAGCGAGCTGCCCTGGGACCCGAAGACCGGCACCCTGGTTCGCGACGCTGCGGACGGAATGATGAACCCGTCCTGCAAGCACGCCCTGGAGGCGGCGCTTGCGCTCAAGGAGCGCCACGGCGGCCACATCACGGCCATCACCATGGGCCCGCCCGCTGCCGAGGAGATTCTCCGGGAGGCCATCGCCCTGGGGGCGGACCGCTGCCTGCTGGTATCCGACCCGAAGATGGCGGGCGCCGACACCCTGGTCACCTCGTTCGTCCTGGCACGGGCCATCGAGATCTTCTGCCCGGACTTCGATCTCATCCACTGCGGGTGCCACACCTCGGACAGCGAGACCGGCCAGGTGGGGCCGCAGCTCTGCGAGGAGCTCGGCATCCCCTGCGCGGCCTATGCCGAGGAGCTCGAGTACCTGGGCGACACCCTGCGGGTCGGGCGGGTCTCGGACAACTTCCAGGAGGTCCTGGAGATGGATCTCCCCGGCCTGGTCACCATCGCCACCGGACACCACACCCCCCGGTACGTCTCCATGGCAGGTCTCCACGACGCGTTCGGCGACCTGAACATCCTCACCGTGGGCGCCCGCGACCTGGGGATGGACGAGAACTCGATCGGGGCAAAGGGTTCGGCAACTAGGATCCTTGAGGTTTTTTCGTCCGTGGCCAGGAAGGAGAACCTCGTGCTCACCGGCGCTCCCAAGAAGGTCGTGGAAGAGCTCTTCGAACGGTTCGACGACGTGATCGGCAGCGCGATCCGCAAAGACCTGAAGGCGGGGCAGTAGGCCATGGAACGATCGGATCGAAGCATCTGGGTGTTCGGTGATTACCGCAACTATTTCCAGAACCGGGTGACCCTCCAGCTCCTCTCCCGCGCCAAGGACCTGGCCGGGAAGATCGGCGCATCGGTGTGCGCCACGGTGTTCGGCCACGAGGTCGACGAATGGGTGGGCGAGTACATCGCCCACGGCGCCGAGCGGGTATACGTGTTCGACCACCCATCCCTGAAGGACTACAGCACGGATATCTACGTGTGTCTCATGGAGCTGATCGCCCGCCGTTACAACCCCGAGATCATCCTGGTGGGCGCCACCTCGTTCGGCCGCGAGTTCGCCCCGCGCCTGGCCAAGCGGCTGAACACCGGGCTTACCGCCGACTGTGTGGGTCTGGACATCGACGAGCAGGGGCTGCTGGTCCAGACCGCGCCCGCCTTTGGGGGCAGCCTGCTGGCCCGGATCGTCACCCCCGAGCGCAGGCCCCAGATGGCCACGGTGCGGCCCGGCGTGTTCCAGGAGATACCCCACGACTACCAGGCAACGGGCGAGATCCTGAAGCTCGATCTGCCCGACGACATTCCCGTGGACCGGGTGAGGCTGGTGAGCTCAGAGCGGCGCTCAGACCGCCAGCAGAAGCTTGGCGAGGCCTCGGTGGTGGTGTGCGGCGGCCGGGGCATGGGCAGCAGGAAGAAGTTCAGGAATCTCTACGAGCTTGCAAAGGTGCTGGGAGGCGAGGTGGGCGCCACCCGCCCGGTCGTCTATGCAAAGTGGGCGGACGAGGATGCCCTGGTCGGCCAGGCCGACCGGCACATCAGCCCCAAGGTGCTCTTCTCCTTCGGCATCAGCGGGGCGATCCAGCATACGGCCGGCATCAAGGACGCGGGGTTCATCATCGCGGTAAACAAGAACCCGAACGCCGCCATGATGAAGATGGCGGACGTGGCTATCGTGGCCGATGCCGGCCAGGTGTGCACTGCGCTCATCCGCGAGCTCAGGAAGCGCATCCGATCCTGATCCGGGCGGCCCTCCTCCAGGTGCGTTCACCGCTCGAGAGAGCGGCCCCGGGCCCGGAGGAGCCTCAGGCGAAGAGCTTGGCTGCGGTCTCGGCTACGTACCTTCCCTGAAACCGTGCGCCCTCGAGCTCGATCTCGCTCGGCCACCGCTGGCCGCTCATGCCGGCAATGGTCGAGGCGCCGTAGGGCGAGCAGCCCACGACCTCGTCCGCAACCGTCTGCCCCTTGAAGCTGTAGGGAAGTCCCACCACGATCATGCCGAAGTGCCAGAGGTTCACGTGCACCGTGAGGATCGTGGACTCCTGGCCCCCGTGCTGCGTTCCCGATCCGGTGAACACGCTCCCGACCTTACCCACCAGGGCGTCCTTCACCCACAGCGACCCCGTGGCGTCGAGGAACTGGCGCAGCTGGCCGCACATGTTCCCGTACCGGGTGGGGGTGCCGAATATGATGGCGTGGTAATCGGCCAGGTCGCTCACGCGGGCCGTGGGTATGTGGGCGAATTCTTTCTGCGCCTCAACAGCCCCGGCCTTGACGAGCACCTCCTGGGGCAGGGTTTCCGGCACACGGCGCAAATCCACCTGGGCTCCGCTGACCTGCCTCGCCCCTTCGGCCACGGCCTCGGCCATCCGGTAGATGTGCCCGTGCATCGAGTAGAAAAGTACCAGCACGTTCATCCCCTCACCTCCTTTTCATTCCTCACGGGCCTCTCAAGCCCGGGATGGGTGCGCATCCGCGTGTCCGTTCGAGCGTGCCGTCCCGGGATTTCACGCCGCGTGCAGAGAATGCTCTTCAATGTCATAGTACGGCCCGCTCCAGCGGATTCAAGCCGGCGTGAATCCGGCGCGCAAAAGCACGGGTCTCCCGGGAGTGAAGAGGCCTGTTCATGCAAGGGACCTGGAGGAAAGCACCCGATTTCTCAGGGAAACCGGTGATGAAACCGGGATGCTCTCCAGGCTGGAAATCGGGGAAAAACTGTGCTAGAGGGAAGCACCCATGCTGTAACGGGGCTCCCCGAGGGACTCCGGGGAGGCGTATGAATGACGAGTACCCAGATGGAAAGGAGAAGATATGGCTTCAAAGCTTCGGAGTGTGCGTGAATCGCAGAAGACGTACTGGGTGGACAAGCTGGGCCGCCGCAGGGAGGAGCTTGGTGCGACCGGGCTCGATGAAAAGGCGATCGAGAAGGACACCGTGGTCAAGATGCTCAGAGCAAAGGTCCGTGAGACGACAAGGAGGCTCGCAGCCATCGCGGCCAGGGAGCAGAAGCTCGAGGATATGACCAGGCTCAGGGAAGAGAAGAAAGCAGCCCCTCCGAAGGAAAAGGGAAAGAAGGCCGCCCCTGCCATGGAAGAGCCCCAGGCCAAGAAGAAAAAGAAGAAGGAAGAGGGCGGGGAGCCAGTGAAGAAGGAAGCGAAGAAGAAGGCAGCAAAGGCCGAGGCAGCGCCCGCCGAACCCGCGCCAGCGCAATCCGGAGGCGAAGCCGAATAGCCTCCCTGCCCGGGGCCTCCCGGCCCCAGGCGAAAAAGGCGCCGGGAAGGGGTCTCAGCCCCCTCCGGGCGTGCGCCTGCTGAACTCGCAGCCGCAGTAGTCCTGCCGGTAGAGGCCGTAATGCCGGCTGAGCTCGAGGCTCCGCTCCCAGCCGCCTTTCTTCTTGAAGTCGATAGGCTCGAAACGTTCAAAGGCACTGCCCACGGAGAAGATCTCAGGCGAAGACTTGTGCCTGCTCACACTCAGGGTCGTGGTGAAGGCCGGCACTCCCATCAGCTCCGCCTGGGCGGCGGTCCTCGCCAGGCTGAACGCGAAGCACTTCGAGCACCGTTTGCCCCGTTCCGGCTCGTTCTCCAGCCCCCGGACGTGCTCGAGCCAGGCCTGGTGATCATAGGAATCCTCCCGCATCTCGAGGCCCAGGATCCCTGCCAGGCGCCTTGCCTCTTCCAGGCGCTTGAGGTACTCGCCCTTTGGCGCGATGTTCGAGTTGCTGAAGAACAGGACGACCTCGCGCCCGGCGGCCAGACGCTCGATGCAGGCTGTGGCGCAGGGGGCGCAGCAGGTGTGGAGCAGGATCTTCTGTTTCTCCGGCATGGGGATCACCCTTCGGCGGTTTTCGCACGCCTCCTTTTGTATAGAGCAAATCCACGGATCCGTGAAGACCTCTTTGCAAATCAATCTCGCGAGATTATACTTGTGTTAGTGGAAAGGACATCTCGCTGATGACGGTGAGGCGGAAAAAAATCGTCCTGGTGGCGGACGACAAGCGGGCTGTCAGATCGTACATCAGGGCGATCATCGAGAACAGCTTCAGCGACTACGACCTCGAGATCTTCACCGCACCCTCGAGCGATACCGCGCTCAGGATCATCGAGCAGTTGAGCGGCAACATCGACCTCGTATCCACCAACATCAACCGGCCCGGCATGGACGGCATCATGTTCATCCACTTCGTCAGGTCGAAGTATCCCCACATAAAGGTGCTCATCTGCTCGGGCAGCATCAGGACAGACGACCTCAGGAGCATGTTCAACGCGGGCCTGGCAGACGCCTACATCCGCAAGCCGATCAGGGAGCGGGACTATGTCAATGCCGTGAGGAACCTCTTCGAGTCCCAGAAGGTCGTACGGCTCAACTTCCAGGGAGGGGGGAAATAAACCTCCAGGGAGACCTGCACCTGCCGGTCGCACCGGCGGGTGGACAGGCCCGGGACATGCCGGCATGGACGCCTGGCAACCTCCGGCTTTGAATGATATTATTATTTGCGTACGCGGGATAAACCCGATGCGGAGATGACGATGAAGTTGATTGCAGGAGATATAGGAGGGACCAAGACGATCGTGGGGCTCTATACCCCCGGGGACGGCCCGCTGGAGCCCCTCGTCGAGGATGTGCTGCCGAGCCGTTCGTACGGCTCGCTCCAGGCGCTCATCCGCGAGTTCACAGACCGGCACGGCATCAGGGGCGTGGACCACGCCGTGTTCGGGGTGGCGGGCCCGGTGGTGGGCGAGCGGGTGCGGATCACGAACCTTCCCTGGGAGATCGACGCCCGGGTCCTCAGGGAGGAGCTCGGCATCGGCAGGGTGCGGCTCATCAACGACCTCCAGGCGCTCGCCTACGGCATACCGCTG
>JBASVF010000273.1:0-1640 GCA_049275795.1 Desulfomonilia bacterium | reverse complement strand
GGTTGCGCGTGCCCGCGGTGGTGCCGGAGAGATAGGCCGCGGGCAGGATCCTGCCCTGGTAGACGGCCACGGGCGGAAAGTGCTCGGTGAAGACGCCCAGGGTCTCGTCCATCCCTCCGGCCGCGTCCTGCGCATGTGAGTACGCCTCGGCCATGATTGAGGGCTTCACGGTCCTGCGGTAAAGCTCCACCATGTAGTGCAGGATCTCGTCGATGAGCCCCATGGCATAGATATCGCTCGCCGTAACCGGTGGCTCGGGGCTTTCGGCCGCCCTGCGGAGCCGGTTCATCCTTTCGGCGAGCCTGCGGGCCATGGAAAAATCGGCCAGGATGACATTGCCGTTGATGGAGAACAGGGCTTCCTCGAACCGGTACCTGTCTCTCGACTGCCTGGATATGTGGAACTCAAACATGCGCTTACGCTCTCTCGCATGGAAATGGTGACCGTTTCGGAAACCACGCCTCTGTGCAGCCCCCGGCTCGTCTCATGGGCCAGACCGCGGCCGTCTTATGACAATAGAGTAGAATCTAGGAGAAAGGTTCTCCACAGTCAAGCTGCAATCACTTGAAAAACGGGAAGCTCTGCTGCATACGCCCGGGATGCCCCACGCAAGGGGCGTCCTTGAGCAAAAGGCGCTCGAGAAAAGGGGAAGCCCCTTCGCCGTCAAAGCGCGCGGCCCCTCTCCATGATGATGAAGCTGCCCTCGGGCGCGCCCAGGTCCCGGGAGACGACCGGGCACTTGACCATCATGAGGTGAAAAATTTCCCGGCCGGGCGCCTCGAGGGTTTCATAGTTGCCCTGCCCCTTGGCGATGACCACGTCCGCCTCTTCGAAGCACTGCAGAAACTCCTCGGAGCAGAGCTCGAGCGGGGTGCCCGGGGCATCCGAGCCGCTGGCGATCACCCGGCAGAGCCCGAAAAGCCCGACCTGCCGGGCGTCGGCGAGCGTGGCGTCGTTGATGACGGGCGCGGACCTGACCGCGCAGGTGACCCTGTGCGGGCCGATGAGCTCGATCAGCAGGCGGTCGAGAACGATTTCGCCCGCGTTGTCCGCCACGTAGAGCACGCTCCCGGCCCGTTCGAGCCGCTCCGCGAGCTCGGAGGCGTGATCCACGGCAAAGGGGGCGTCTAGGGCGCTCAAGATCGTGTCCTCCACCTCGATCTCATGGCTGCCGTGAACGCCAAAATCGATGATGTTGCCGGCAACGGCCATGCGAAGCGCAGCCTCGAGCGGCCGGGGCCGCGATACCGCGATCTCCCTGAGCCGCGGCTCCAGGGACAGGGCCACGCGGTTGTAAAAGTCCTTCTTTTCCCCAAAGGGGTCGCCCGTGCCGTCGATCTCCCTCAGGATGCGGTAGATCTCCCTGGTGAACAGGGGCGGCGGGCTCGCGTAGTCGAACCGGGCCGCCCTTTCGAGCACGCGGCGCATAAAACGCTCACGCTCCCGGGGATCAAGGCTCTCCTCGGCCAGGGACGAGGCCTGCCTCACCAGGCAGGCGATGCACGTCAGGTGCGTGCGCATGCCGTCACCGGGTACCTTATGCCTTTTTGTCGGGAATCTGCTCGAGAATGGCGGAGACGATCTTTTCGAAGGCCTTGCCCGCTTCGGTTTTCCCCGAGTTGTGCACAAAAGGCTTGCCC
>JBASVF010000272.1:0-5593 GCA_049275795.1 Desulfomonilia bacterium | reverse complement strand
ACTTCCAGCAGATGATGGAGACCCGGATGGGGTTGGTGCCGGGATTGACCCCCATGACCCCATCGCCGATGAACGCGATGGGGCGGATATATGCCTCGTCGAGACCGTTGGCCCGGATGACCTCCTTGGTTGCTTCCATGATGGCTTCCTGCGTGTAGGGGATGTTCATCAGGTAAACCTTCGCGGAATCGAAGAGCCGCCGGGTGTGCTCCCTGTGCCTGAAGATGGCGGACCGGCCGTCGTGACACAGGTAGCACCGTACACCCTCGAATGCTGCAACGCCGTAATGGAGGCTGTGAGTCAGTATATGGACCTTCGCCTCATCCCAATCCACAAGTTTACCGTCAAGCCATATGCTCTTAAGTTTATCAACCATTGCTAGTGCCCCTGTATCGTGTAGTTTTTGAGATTATCATTCGACAGCCCGGGATTATCATTCATTTCGCCCCAGAGGTCAAATGCAAAGTTTTTTCATCGGGGATCCTTGACACACAGGCGGGATCTGTGAGACTCTTTCCCTTGAGAGGACTTCATGTGTAATGATGATATGCGCTGCACCGCCTGTGGTGCAGCGGTAGGTCAGGAGGACAGGTTCTGCAGGATCTGCGGGCTTCCGGTCAGGGGCGGAGCCAGGGTACACGAGCACCGCTTCGTCACGGCCCTGTTTTCGGATCTCACCCAGTACACCCTCCTCTCGTCCCTCCTGGACCCCGAAGAGCTCAAGACAGTGATGGAGGAGATCTTCCTGGAGGCGGTACGCATCGTCACCTCGTACGGCGGCGAGGTCGAGAAGTTCCTGGGCGATGCCGTAGTCGCGCTCTTCGGTGTTCACCGGATCCACGAGGACGACCTCATCCGCGCGGTCCGCTCCGCGACGGCCATCCATGGGTTCGTGGAGGATCTCGGCCGCAGGCTCTCCCTGGGAGATGCCGCGGGCCTCTCCATGCACACTGGCATTCACGCGGGCGCGGCGCTCGTGGACGATGCCCCGGAAGTCCCGTTGTACCAGAGCGTCATCGGCATGCCCGTCATCATCGCGCAGCGGCTCTCCGCGCTAGCTGCCCCGGGAGAGATCCTCATCGGAGGAGCCTCGCGCCGCGAGGTTGAGCGGTTCTTCCATCTCGATTCCCTGGGGGAGAGGCGGCTCAAGGGCCTCATGGATCCCCTGCCCGTGTACCGCGTCGGCAGCGCTCGGCGCACACCCTTGGGGGTCCGGCGCCCATGGCGCGGATACGCGCCCATGGTGGGAAGGCAGGAGCAGCTCAGGGTCCTCCTCGAGGCCTTCGAGTCACTGGGCTCGGGCAGGGGGGCGATCGTGCTCGTCACCGGGGACGCCGGTGTGGGCAAGAGCCGTCTCGCCGACGAGTTCCTGAGGCTCCTGCCCAGGGACGCCCTGGCTGTTACCTCCCAGTGCCTCGACCACATGAAGGATACGCCGTACTACCCGGTTGCCTCTCTCGTGGACCGGCTCATCGAGTTCCTGGGCCGGGATGGCGGCGGCAAGCCTCTCGAGGACCGTCTTCCCAGCCCCAGGCACGGCCTGCACCTCCGGTCCTTGCTAGACTCGAAGCAGGGGACGGGCGATCTCATGCCGGATGTCTGGAAGGCCGAGATCTGCGAAGCCGTCTCGGCCCTGATCAGGGTGTGCGCACGGGGCCGCCACCTGGTCGTGGCTGTCGAGGACTTTCACTGGGCCGATGCGACCACGCGGGACCTCTTCTCCTACCTCCTCCAGGAGGAGGACGCCCTGGGGTGCATGTTTCTCGTGGTCTCCCGGGAGGCGGTATCACTGCCACCTGGAGGGATCCACCTCCACCTCAGGGAAATCCGGCGTGAGCACATGGATATCCTGCTTGAGAGCCTCACCGGGATCCGGGGAATACCGGAGGGCACGGCAGAGGCCCTCTATCGCATCACGGGCGGCAACCCGCTCTACCTCCAGGAGTACCTCTCGTACCTGGCCGAGAAGGGCATTCCGCTCCTCGGCATGGCCCATGTCGAATGCGGGGAACGCATCCCCGAGACCATCCTGGGCCTGCTCTCCGCACGCATGGAAAACCTGGGCAAGGACAGGAAGCGCCTCCTGCAGGAGGCGTCCATCCTCGGGATGGCCTTCTCGCATGACCTGCTCCAGGCCGTGACCTCGGCAGGCTGGGAGACGGGCAGGTTCCTCAATGACCTTGAGGAGAAAGGATTTCTCGAGCGCACCGGCGACGGCAGGTATCATTTCCGGCATGCACTGGTGCGCGAGGCCGCCACCGCCACGCTGCTGAAACGCGACCGCCGGCAGCTCCACAGGAAGGTGGGATCGCATCTGGAGCGGATGTCGAAGAGCAGGGCCGAGCACTGCGGCATGATCGCCTACCACCTCTACCATGCCGGGGAATACGCGCGGGCGGTTCCCTACTTCATCCTGGCAGCCCGCACCTGCCAGGCCGAGGGATCCTGGATGGAGGCCGCCGCCCAGTACCGCAAGGCCCTGGACTGCCTGGTCAGGGACCGCAGGATCCCGGGCAGGGACGAGCTGCTCGTGGACGTGAGGGAAGGGATCTGGACCTGCTCACGGGTGTTCGACCCCGACCAGGCCATGCAGGCGCTTGAAGATCTCGTGGAGCACTATGCCGAGACCGGCCGGGAGAGCCTGGAACTCTTCTCCAAGATCCGCCTCATCAACCTCTTATCCCAGAAGGTAAGGTTCGCCGATGCGCTCGAGCTCTTTCGCGAGGTGTCCCCGCGGGTGGAGGGAAACACCCTGCTCTCAGCGGCGGCAAAAACCGCGGTGGCATATACCTACACCTTTCTCGGGCAGCCTGCGGTCGCGCTTGAGTACCTCGAGGAGGCTCGCGGTGCCCTGGAGAGCTCGGATAAGTTTCTCGCAGCGGTCAACTCGCTGACCACCCTGGCAGCGTGGGTGTGGAGGGGAGCGATCGAACAGGCCCTTACCTGGTATGCCCGCACCAAGAGCCAGAGCTCAGCCTACATGGATCTCGACCTCATGGCCGAGGTGTGGCACGCGTACCTGCTCTTTCTCAAGGGAGAGTTCGTTCAGGGCCAGGCGCTTCTCGAGTATGTTCAGGGCAGGGAGAAGAAACTGGGCAGCCTTGCCGGGGGAGTCTCGTACCTGAGGGTCCAGAGCGCCATCTACCTGTATTCCCGCTACACGAGGCAGGTGGACAGGGCACGCAGGGAGCTCGACGCGTTGGAGGCCCTCAGGCACGACCACTCCAGGGTGCCCGGTCTCATGGGGCTCTACCGGGCCTGGGTGGCGCTGGGCTCGGGCGACTATGCCGCGGCGGGGGACCTTGCCCGAGAATGCCTCCCGTTCCTCGAGGCGGGCGTTGTCAATCGCGTGCCCTATGCCCTCAATGTCCTCGCAGAGTCGCTCCTCATGCTCGGCGATTTCCCTTCCGCCCGTGAAGCAAGCAGAACGTGCGTTGACTTCACCGAGCGAAACGGCAATGCAGAGCAGCTCGCCTGGGCCCTGAGGAACTCGGCGGCCGCCTGCCTGATGGCGGGCGAGGCGGATGCAGCGCAGGGGCTGCTGAAAAGGGCTGCCGCCCTGGCCCGCGACCAGTCCATGAAACCGCATGTGGCCTGGACCCTCTCCGCCTGGGGAGACCTTCATGCCGACCGGGGAGCTCAGAGGAAAGCCCGGGCGTGCTACCGCAGGTCCGCAGCCTTGTGGGATGCCATGGGCGTTCCCGAGAATGCCCGGAAGGCTTGAAAAAGCCTTCTTAAGGCATGCCTGCGGCCGGAGTGAGCCGTCCCCTGCTGTAAGGGGCGGATGAGCTTGGCGGCCGTTGTGCCCGCAAGGTTCCTTATTTTTTGCAGCAATCGGCGTCTGATAGAAAAAATAGACCTGCCCGGGTCATTTCCCCACTAATGTTTTTCCGTTTCCACTCGATACGACTGATATTACAGCAGGCGCTCCTCCTGCTTTTTTTGCTCTTTGACAACTGATCAGGCAAGCCATGTGTGTTCTCTGGCTCAGAGAACAGACATGGGTAAAAGAGTAACGCAAGCATGGGGCTTTTTTTACCAGTGCTTGCTCTTGAGGGCATGCCGCTGCATCGCCTTTATCGGCGCAAGGCAGGGATGTCCCCATGCGCGGGCGAAAACCACGGGCGACTGTGGGACAAGAAAGCCACAGGTCTGTTCGACAGGGAAGCCGAATAGACAGCCTGGTTGCCTCCTCAGCCAAACCATGGGCGACCATGGGACGGAAAGCCACGGGTCTGGTACCTGAAAGGTGTCCAGACAGCCGGGCCGCCTGAGAAGGGCTCTACAGAACATCAAGCCAAACCAGGGGTGACCCTGGGACGGAAAGCCACGGGTCCGTCATTCCTCACGGGGCGGACAGCCGGGTTACCTGAAGAACCTGATCAGAAAGGAGCAATTGATGAGCAGAAGGATTCTGTTTACTGCTTTGTGCATAGTTTCTCTCTGTGTCCTCCCCCTTGCGGGAATGGCCGGCATGACCGCCCTGTCGGATGACCAGCTCTCCGAGGTGGTCGGTCAGGCAGGGTTCACCATCAATCCGGGAACGATCAGCCTTGACTCCGGAGAGGGATCCGCGTCATTCAGTGATTTCGGCGGCCTGAACTTCCTTGCCAAACGAGGGATAATCAGTCTGTCCGATGTCAGCCTCCTGGGCAGCATCACCTTCCACGATCCCGTCACCATCAGCACGGACCTGCCCCAGGGCGGGATCGGAACTCCCGGGTTCGACGTCCGGGTTGGAGACATGAGCATAGACATCGATCGGTACTCCATCGGTGCCATCACACCGGGGCCGGTTCCGGGAGCGGGACCGAGCCTGGGGAGCCTGGAGATACGCAACATGCACGTGAGCATCACCGGAAGCATACGGATATCGACCCATTGAGGCCCTTTGCCGTTACTCTTTTACCCGCCTTTTTCCCCTGAGGAGACAGGGGTCGGTGCCAAGCACGAGATTACTGACGGTGGAGGCGGTACCCGGCGGTTTCCTCGGGATCTTTCTCGAACGAGCTCCTGACCGCGTTGATGTCTATCCCGCCGCGCCTGGCATAGAAACAACTCACCGCAAGGCTTTGGGGATCACACTTCTGAAGGATGTCCCGGTATATCCGCTCGCAGCACTCCTCCGAGAACCCCTGGTGGGTGCGGTACGAGCAGAGGTACTCAAGCAGCGAGGCTCGGTCGATCCTCCTCCCCCGGTACTCGACCAGGACGCTGGCCCAGTCGGGCTGGCCGGTGATGGGGCAGTAAGTCCTGAGCAGGTGGGAAAAGAGCGATTCTTGAACCTGCCCGGTTCCATGCGTTTTCAGCACCTCGGGATCGGGCCGGTCGGGGTACCCCGGGATATCGATGTCATCGATGCAGAAGCCGGGCAGCTCTCGCAGCCATCGCCTATCGGGTTCCTGCCCGGTCTTCAAGACCCTGACCCGAAGGTCCTGCGTGCCCAGGGCCTGTGCGAGGTCTGCCCGGATGGTCTCCACAAGCCGTTCCTCGCCGGCGAAACGCGTTTCGGCAATGCCGTGGAGGTAGAGCTTGAACGACTTGGACTCCACGATGTTCCTGCTGGAGATCGGATAGATCAGCTCCAGGACTC
>JBASVF010000271.1:0-4697 GCA_049275795.1 Desulfomonilia bacterium | reverse complement strand
TCTATGCCCTGCACGAGTCCAGGTACGCTTTGGTGGGATGAGCCGGAATTATTGTTGTGCACACCGTGACTTCAAGCTGCAGATTTCCACCACCTCGATCGCCCGGCCCTCATGCTCTTTGCACCCCGGCGTTCGTGCAATTGACGCCGTCCCTGCTTGTGATCCCTGCCTTGAGCACTGCGCTGAACATCGCCCGGGATGTCGCTCCTTTAAAAACCGGGGGCCCTCCATGGAGGCCCCCCTCATCACTCGTTTGACAACCCGCCCCGCGCGGGCATGCAAGGATCGGCCTCTCCAATCACGGCCATCCGGTTTATGGGTCCGCCTCCACGCGGGCATACGAGGATCGCGTCAAGCCCGGCTGCCGCACGTTCATGCTCACCCGCCTCAACACGAACATGCGAGGATCTATTGTCCTTTGACATGAAACCGGCGTTGGGCTATAAGCAAACCTTATAGTTTCACTTTATGCTTAACAGGAGCTGCCCATGGAAATGAAGATCGGTGAGATCGCGAAGAGAAGCGGCGTGCCGCCATCGACCATCCGGTACTACGTGAGGCAGGGGCTGCTCCCCGAGCCCACCAAGGTCAACAAGAGCATGGCATACTACGACGAGGGCTGCATCCAGAGAATCCAGGCCATACGCCACCTGCAGGAAACCAAATACTTCCCCCTGTCGGTCATCCGGAACATCTTGAGGAGAATGGACGAGGGGCTGAGCCTCGAGGAGGCGGAGGCCATCGAGGACGCGGTGTTCGGGATGTCTGCAGACGCCGGAGAGGTCATGGTCGACAAGAGCGAGTTCCTGCACCGAACCGGGCTTTCCGAAGAGCAGCTCCAGCTTTCGCTCAAGACCGGCCTCCTGATGCCCTACCTGCAGGAAAAGGGCAAGACCCTCTACGATCAGGAGGATATACGGTTCGCACGAGATGTCCTGAAGCGCATCATGGACTATGGCCAGGACATCAGGGAGCTCGATTTCTACATCAAGTTCGGGAAGGAGATCATCGAACGGGAGATCGCCCTGAGGAGGAATGCGGTGCGCGGCAAGTCGACCAAGGAAAACATCCGCATCACCACCGAGATCTCGTCGATCGCCGACTTCCTGAGAAGCTACGTGCTCAAGCGCCTGTTCCAGAGGAGGGTGCAGAGTACCATCCAGAAAAGCCTTGCCAGGTAGCCGTATGACCATCCTGCCCGGGGTTGGCAGATCCCGGCCCCCCGTCCCTGCACCATACTCGGACGGCCCGGGCAAAACCAGGCGCCCGAACGGGACGGAACAATGACCCGCAGTGCAAAGGCCCCACGATCCGGCCCCATTGAAATCTCCGGATGAGTGGAGACAACTTCCCTTTCCGGGGAAAACGTTTACCACTTTTCAAGGCTGAAGCACTGGCATAGGCCCATAAGTGCCCGATATGCAACCCCTTCATTCTTTGCATGATTTTTGCTAAATATTACTACGATTTCCAATGTCCGATACTGTCATGATTGCTCGTACACCTCAACGGTCGTGCTTCTCCGATAGGCAGGGGGTATTGGCTGCGGCTTGAGTTAGGATCCATAATCCATAATCTTTATTTCAAGTATGTGAATGATCCTTCTCCAGATAGGGCATATGGAGAAGGATGTTTTTTCAATTGAGCACAGACTTCCGTCAGGAGGGGGGGGGAATGAGACTCACCAGATTCGTCCATTTAGCGGCATGTATCATTGGGTTGGTTTCCCTGGCAGGGTGTGGAGGAGGCGGCGGCACGCTGGCCACGCCGGAGGATGTACAGAACGGAACCTTTGTCGATGCACCCGTGTGCGGCCTGCAATTCTCGACGCCGAGCTGGAGCGGGGTTACGGATCAGGACGGCACCTTCAACTTCCAGGAGGGCGAGCCGGTCACGTTTTCCGTGGGCGATATCGTGTTCGGCACCACACCAGCGAAACGATTCGTCACGCCCGTCGACCTCGTCCAGGACGCAGAGAACCAGATGCATCCCCGTGTCGTGAACATCTGCCGGTTTCTGCAGTCGCTCGATCATGACGGGAACCCGGAAAACGGCATCACCATCAGCCCCGAGCTCAGGGAGGCGCTGATCGGCTTCCAGGTGGATTTCTCCGATCCAGCCTTTGACCAGAATCCCGAGGTCTTGAGGCTCTTCGACGAGTGCAATGCAAAGGGCCTGTTCCCGAATCAACGAAGCCTGGTGACCGAAGAGGGTGCGCTTGTCCATTTCGAGCAATGCCTCGCCGAGGTCGAGGAGATCCTTGCCGATGATGCGGTTTTCAAAGCAAGGATCGAAAAGCCGGCCGGTGATGTGATTCTCGTCCAAGGCCAGGGCATACCGCTCGTGGGCAAAATCAGCGGAGGTGCACCCGAGAGAACATGCGTCTGGAGCGTGGGGGAGCAGGAGGACTTCTCCCATGAGTTGGTTCCCGGCCTCGTGCACTTCCACGACACCGGGAACATCCCCGTTCGTTTCACGGCCACGGATTCAGACGGCAACACGGCGAGCGACAGCCGCCTGGTGACCGTGGTGAGCAGAGAGGCCTTCGGCCAGATCCCGAACGTCGACGAGATGGCCATGGTCTCCCTCGTCGCCCCGGGAGGGACCTCGGTTCTCCCGGACACCGATGTCCCGGTGCAGGTGCAGATCATAAGGGGCAACCCGCCGTTCACCTACTTCTGGTTCCACCCCGATTCCGTGCAACGCACGTTCGCTGACAACCCGTTCGATGTCACGTTCCGCTTCAGCGAACCGGGCAGGAACCGGGTCTCGATCATCATGATAGACTCATGGAACAACGACTATTGGACATGCACCCTCCACTTCGACGTGGGTGATGATTCATCCCGGTAGCCCCGTCACCCGCTCTGTGAGCTTCGAGACCGGCCGTTCTTCCATCCTGCACCCTTTTGCCCGCCCGGAGCCAGCCGGAGCTGCTACCGGGCGCCTCTCAAGGAGAATCATGCGCCCTGGGGAGACAGGCGTTCGGTATCTCCCGTCCCGGCAGGATGGTTGCCGGCCTTCCAGGGAAAAACATCTCTTGACAATGATATCATGAGCTTGTAGTTTAACTTTAATCTTTACAGTGGCCGGCAGGCCCCTTAAAAGCATGCTATGCTGTAAGAAAAGAAGAATCCGAAAAGGAGCCAGGTATGAAAACACGGATTACAGAGATGTTGGGCATCGAGCACCCCATCGTGCTTTCTGGAATGAGCTGGATCAGCGTGCCGAAGATGGTCGCCGCCGTGTCCAATGCCGGGGGTCTGGGCATCCTGGCAACGGGTCCTCTCGACGCGGACCAGACGCGCAAGGCCATCAGAGAGATAAAAAAGCTCACTGACAAGCCTTTCGGCACGAACGCCACCCTGCTCTTCCCCGGAGCCGCAGAGAACGCACAGGTCGCCTTGGAGGAGAAGGTTCCGGTCATCAACTTCTCGCTCGGCAAAGGCGACTGGATCGTCAAGGCGGCCCATGAGTACGGTGGGAAGGTCATCGCCACCGTGGTGAACCACAAGCATGCCAGGCGGGCCCAGGAGTATGGCTGCGACGGCCTGCTGGTTACCGGCCACGAGGCTGCGGCGCACGGCGGCGATGTGACCACCCTGTGCCTCATCCCCAGCATCGCCAGTGCCGTGGATATACCGATCATCGCCGCCGGGGGTATTGCAGACGGCAGAGGGCTCGCAGCGGCCCTGGCTCTCGGCGCCGACGGCGCCGCCATGGGGACCCGCCTGATGACCACCCAGGAGAGCCCCCTCCACCAGAACTACAAGAACCTCTCGGTCGAGAAGGACATCGAGGACACCATCTACTCCACCCGTTTCGATGGCCTCGGCTGCCGGGTCCTCGATACCAGGGCCGCCAGGCAGGCTGTGCGTGACGGGCTCAACCTCAAGAAGATGCTCGAGGCGATCCCGAACTCCATGGATATCTCCCGCCAGCTCCACCTCCCCTATCTCAAGCTCTTCATCGGAGTGCTCGCCTCGGGATGGAAGACCGCCACTCAGCTGGCATACATGGCAAACGCGTTCAAGGCCATCCGGGTGGCCACCGAGGACGGCGATGTGACCAAGGGGGTTCTCCCCGTGGGCCAGGCCACGGGCCTGATCCGGGATATACCCACCGTTGCCGAGGTCATCGAGCGTACCGTACGCGAGGCCGAGGAGGTCATGAAAGAGCTGGCCAAGAAGGCGAGAAACGGGAAGTCCGTCTCGCCCAAGCCGGCCGCACCCGCGCCGAAGACCAGGGCCAAGGCTGCAACACGGAGAGGCCGCCCGGCAAAGAAGGCCGAAGCCTCACCCCAGCCAAAGGAAGAATAAAGGCATTCACGAGAACCTCTGCTGTTCCAGAGAGAGAAATCGAGCGGGTCCCAAGCGTGCTTGGGACCCGCTTGGCTTACATTCACAGGCAGTGACGGGCGGGCAGCCCTCCAGCCTCCCGTGAGATCCTTGGCCTCGCATCTGCCCTTGCGGGAGCAGGCCGGGATCGATGGTGCGGCACGGCCCCGTTCGCGCCCGCAGTTACGCCGGCCCCTACCTCTCCCGCAGGTTACGGTCTTTAGGTGCCGCCTTCAGCTTATCTCCCGGTGCGTCGGCCGCCGGCGGACAAATGGTGCTCATCGCGCCAGGGACAGGGCCTTCTTCAGGTGCGCCTCGGCCTCGCGTTCCATGGTCTCAAGGAGCTCCCGGCAGCTCAAG
>JBASVF010000270.1:0-13583 GCA_049275795.1 Desulfomonilia bacterium | reverse complement strand
ACCATGGTCCATGCCGATCCGACCCTGATCAAGCAGATGATCATCAACTTGGGCGGCAACGCCGGGCATTCCATGAGGCGAAAAGGCGGGGTCTTGCGGGCCGGGCTCTCGCGAAAGGTCCTGGACGAGGAGGATACGGCCGGGATATATCCGGGAATGAGCCCTGGCCCCTATATCAGCATCACGTTGCGCGATTCCGGGGAAGGGATGGACGAGGAAACCCTCAGGCATATCTTCGAGCCGTTCTTCACCACCAAGGACCGGCGCGAGGGGAGGGGGCTCGGGCTGCCAGTGGTTCAGGGGATCGTGCGGGAGCACAACGGAGCCATAACCGTTCACAGCGAGCCCGGGAAGGGCACCACCTTTACCGTTTACCTGCCCGAGGCATGAATGTCTTTGCAAGAACCGGCATGGACCATGGTTTCCATGGCCGGGCCGGCAGCGAAAAAGGTGCATCCGGAGGGAGAAACCGCGTAAATTCCGGATGCACGGGACCGCGAGGGCGGACAGGCCGTACTGGGCATGCATACCTGAATAATATCACTCGATAAAATATTTATGCTATAATTGACATCTTCCGATAGATGCAGCATGGATCTCTTCAGCCCCATACCGGTCGATGTCATCCAGGTCCAGGAAAAGTCGACAGTGGATCTGTTCATCAACCACGAGGGCAGGCTCGTACCGTTTCTCGCCAAGGATGGGGTGTTCACCCGGGAGCACCTCGCCGAGCTCAACATCCGCAGGGTCGAACGGCTGTACATCCGGCACAGCGAGATCAGGGCCTTCGAGGAGTACCTCCACTCGTACCTCGACCGGATTCTCACCGATCCCGCGGTCCCCTCGAGGGTGAAGGCCTCGACCTTCTACATCTCATCCATCCACTCGATCAGGAAGGCCTTCGACAACCCCGATTCCAAGAAGATCGAGGAGATCAAGAACACGCTCAAACCGCTGTTCAGGAACATCATGGAAAACAAGGTCCTTCTCCACGACCTCTTTTCCATTACCCGCCATGATTTCGATACCTATACGCACAGCGTCAACGTGGGCATCTTTGCCACAGCCCTGGCGATCCACTTCTACAAGGACGACCGCTCCGTGGGCATGAAGGAGCTGGAGCGCCTGTCGTACGGGTACTTTCTGCACGACATCGGGAAGTCCCGGGTGCCGGTGTCCATCCTGAGGAAGAGGGGCCCCTTGAGCCCCGAAGAGTGGGTGGTCATGAGGCGGCACCCGGAGTGGGGGTATGCGATCCTCATGGAAACCGGGCACCTCACGGACGAGGCGGCTTACATCTCGATGCAGCACCACGAAAGGCCGGACGGCTCGGGCTATCCCTCGGGCACGGCTGACATCCATCCCTGCGCCAGGATATGCACCCTTGCGGACATCTTCGATGCCCTGACTTCGGAGCGGCCTTACAAGCCGCCGATGAAACCCTACGATGCGCTCGTGCTCATGCGGGACCAGGCCACGACCGAGTTCGACCATGTCCTCATGAAGACCTTCATTGCCATGCTCGGCCCGCAGGACCGGGCTTCCGGGCAGGAGCCCGGGAGCCGTCCGTAAAAAAACGATTCCTTGCGTTTCTCGATCCCCTGCACCGAAACCACCAACCTTAATCTCCATGGTCATACCGCATTCGCAGGCCGGACACTGCTTTCGCAGGGCAGGGCACACGCCGCAGGGGAAGAATCCCGCCCGGGCAGAGGCTGCGGGAGTCCGGGCAGGCCGCGCAGGATATGACCAGGGTAATGATTAAGCACTGAAAGGATAGTATCCGGAAGGGCGGCCGGTCCCGGGAAGGGCCTTGCTTCAGGCAGAGATTCCTCCGGCGCCGGCAGAGGGCCGGCCCTTGCGCGAGAGGAGCCCGTCAACCGTGTAAATGATGAGGGCGACCCACACGATGCAAAAGCCGATGAGCGTGGAGCGGGTGAAGGGCTCCCGATAGACGAACACACCGAGGACAAACGAGATGCTCGGCGCTATGTACTGCAGGATCCCCAGGAGCGAGAGGTCGATGCGCCGGGCCGCGGAGGAGAAGAGCAGCAGGGGCACCACGGTAACGATCCCGGTCCCTGCGAGACAGGCCCCGGTGAGCAGCCCGGCGCCGGGGAAGGCTGCTTCGCCGGTATTCTGCAAGTGAAGCAGGTAGAGGCATGCCGGGGCCAGCAGGGCCGCGGTTTCCAGGGTGAGCCCGCTGAGCGAGCCCAACGGGGCGATCTTCTTGATCAGGCCGTAGACGCTGAAGGCAGCCGCGAGGCCCAGTGCTATCCAGGGCAGGGAACCGTAGGCGAAGGTGAGGTACACAACCCCTGCCCCGGCAAGTGCGATGGCTGTCCACTGCCCGGGCCGGAGCCGCTCGCGCAGGACGATCACCCCTAACAGCACGCTCAGGAGCGGGTTTATGAAGTAGCCGAGGCTGGTCTCCAGGATGAACCCGGCGCCCACGGCCCAGATGTAGATCAGCCAGTTGATCCCGATGGTTACCCCAGCGGCCAGGTATGCTGCCAGGACTCGGGGATCCTTGAACCCCGAGACCACGCTCCCGAAACTGCCGACGAGCAGAGTGACAGCTAAAAGCAGGAGAAAGGACCAGAGGATCCGGTGGCAGAGCACTTCTACGGCGGGCACGTGGGCCAGCAGCTTCCAGAATGCCGGCAGCAGGCCCCAGATCAGGTAGGTCCCGGCTGCCAGGAGTACCCCGGTGTGTGTCGTCTTCATCGCCTGTATCTCAACATGGTGTCTTCGTGATGCCTTCCCGTGTCGGGGTATGCTCCCGTGCCCCGGCCATTCTCCCCGCTCGATGCATGGTAAGGAGGGATTGCAGGCCTGCGAGGGTGTGCCCGGAGAGCGCGGGAAGCGGTGGTGTCAGTCGTATCCCAGCTCCGCCAGCCGCTCTTCGCTGATGCCGAAGTAATGGGCGATCTCGTGGACCACCGTGATCTCGATCTCCTCCTGGAGCTCACGTACATCCCGGCAGAGCTCTTCGAGGGGCTCCTTGAACAGGATGATGGTGTCCGGGTACAGCGAGGGAAAGGACACCGATTTCTCGGTGAGTGCCTCTCCCGTGTAGACGCCCAGCAGGGGCTCGTCTTCGGGGAACCCCATCTCCTCGAGCAGCTCTGGGGAGGGCCTGTCTTCGACCCGGATGGCCACGTTTCTCACGTGGCGCATGAGCTCATCGGGTATGGCCTCGAGCGCCCTGTCCACGATGCGCTCGAATTCCTGGTCGCTGATCCTCATGGCGATGAAGGTTGTTACCAGCGAACCGCTCTGATGATCAAGGGTTTTCTCCAGCCGGGGCTTCTTTCTCCCTGCCTCGCGGGGCAGGGTCTTTCGCGGGTCTCCCCACGGGTGCTCGGGGTCTCTGCCGGAACATCATGCTCTGCGGGACAGAGATGCAACAGCTTGATAGACGATTGTTCTTCGGGCGGCATTCGTATATAAGAGCAAGGGCACCCCTTTTGCCATGAGGGGCCTGCCCGCTGATTCATCCTTCAAGGAACAAGGAAGCAGGAATACTGACAGGGAGTGCTATGACTGGAGTGATCGGTTTCGACAACGAAAAGTACATCTCCGAGCAGACGCGCTCGATCCTCGAGCGGGTCGAGCGGTTCAACAACAAACTCTATCTCGAGTTCGGCGGCAAGCTGCTCTATGACTACCACGCGGCGCGCGTTCTTCCCGGGTACGATCCGAACGTGAAGATGAGGCTCCTGAAGGAGCTCAAGGACAATGCCGACATCCTGCTGTGCATCTATGCGGGAGATATCGAGCGCAAGAAGATCCGGGCCGATTTCGGCATCACCTACGACTCGGACGCCATGAAGCTCATCGATGACCTCAAGGAGTGGGGGATCAACGTGCTGGCCGTAGTCATAACCCGCTACGAGGGCCAGCCGGCAGCCACCCAGTTCATGAACAAGCTCCTGAGGCGGGGAATCCGGGTGCACACGCACCGCTTCACCCGGGGCTACCCGACGGACATCGACACTATCGTGAGCGAGGAGGGCTACGGCGCCAACGAGTACATCGAGACGAACAAGCCCCTGGTCATCGTCACCGGCCCCGGCCCGGGAAGCGGCAAGCTCGCCACCAGCCTCTCCCAGCTCTACCACGACTACCGCAGGAACATCCGCTCCGGCTACGCCAAGTTCGAGACCTTCCCCATCTGGAACCTGCCGCTGAAGCACCCGGTGAACATCGCCTACGAGGCGGCAACCGCGGACATCCGCGACTTCAACCTCATCGACCCCTTCCACCTGGAGGCGTACGGCGAGACCGCCGTGAACTACAACCGCGACGTCGAGGTCTTTCCCGTGCTCAGGCGCATCCTGGAGAAGATCACGGGGTGCGACTCGTTCTACAAGTCGCCTACGGACATGGGCGTCAACCGGGCCGGGTTCGCCATCATGGACGACGATCTGGTCCGGGAGGCCTCGCGCCAGGAGGTAATCCGCCGCTACTTCAGGTACCAGTGCGAGTATGCAATGGGTTTTACGGACCGGGACACGGTCCAGCGCGTGGAGCTGCTCCTCAAGGATTTCGGCATCACGCCTGAGTACCGCAGCGTGGTGCTGCCGGCCCGCCAGGCCGCCCGGGAGGCGATGAGCGATGCCACCCGAGGCAACGAGGGTATCTACTGCGGTGCGGCCATCGAGCTCAAGGACGGCACCATCATCACGGGCAGCAACTCACCCATGATGCACGCGGCCTCGAGCCTGATCCTGCGGGCCATCAAGCACCTGGCCGAGATCCCTCCCAAGCTCGAGCTGCTCCCGACGAACATCATCGAGTCCCTGCGCGGCTTCAAGACCGATATCCTGGGGGAGAAATCGGTGAGCCTCAACCTCGAAGAGGCGCTCGTGGCACTGAGCATCAGCGCCACCGCAAACCCGGCCGCACGGCTCGCGCTGGAGAAGGTCCGGGACCTCAACGGCTGCGAGGTGCACATGACCCACATCCCGACCCCGGGCGACGACGCAGGCCTCAGGCGAATCGGGGTGAACGTCACGAGCGACCCGGACTTTGCCACGAACAACCTTTTCATCTCCTGAATCCCGCTTCCCGGTCCGATCTTTACGGGCCTGGGAGGAAGGGGTGACTCCCGCCGGGGAAACTCAAGGCCCCAAGGCACGCCCCGTCCCTTAAAGGTCCGCACCGCCGGTAAGGCCGGCTGCGGGCTCGAGGGGGACCGTCGCTACAGGCAGAGCTCGAGCACCTTCCTGACGATCTCGGGGGTCACCTCGGAGCGTTCGCCCAGCCGGGCCATGCCGTGCCGGACGAGCTGCTCGGCGACCTTCTCGATGCACTCGTCCCCCACGCCGCAGGCGCCCAGGGTGGTGGGGATGCCGAGCTCCTCGAAAAAGGTCCGGGTCCGGGCGATGGCCTCATCCATCCGCTGCTCTTCGTCTCCCCGGGTGATGCCCCAGACGCGCCCGGCATACTGCAGGAGCTTGTCGCGCTTGTCCTTCCTGCGCACCTGGAGCATGGCGGGCAGGACCAAGGCCAGGGTCACACCGTGGTCGAGGCCGTAGAGCGCGGTGAGCTCGTGGCCCACCATGTGCGTCGCCCAGTCCTGCGGAACCCCGGCACCGATCAGCCCGTTAAGTCCCAAGGTGGCGCACCACATGATGTTGGCCCGCACCTCGTAGTTCTCCGGCTCAGAAAGCGCCCTCGGCCCGTCGTCGATCAGCGCCAGCAAGAGTCCCTCGGCCAGGCGGTCCTGCACACGGCCGCCCGAGGGATAGGTGAGATACTGCTCCGTGATATGCACGAAGGTGTCCACGATGCCGTTCGCGATCTGGCGGGGCGGGAGTGTGAAGGTGGTGGTGGGGTCGAGCACCGAGAACCGAGGGAAGAGCGAGGGATGTGAAAAGTGCAGCTTCGCCCCGATCGAGCGCCGCGAGATCACGGCACCGCTGTTCATCTCAGAGCCCGTTGCCGGGAGGGTGAGAACGGTGCCCAGTGGAAGGGCCCTGCCCACCCGTGAGCCGCCGCTCGCCATGATCTCCCAGGCATCGCCCTCGAAGGGGATGGCCGCGGCCATGAACTTGGTGCCGTCGATGACCGAGCCTCCGCCAACGGCCAGAAGGAAGTCGACGCCCTCGCTGCGCGCGAGCTCCACCCCCTCCATGAGCGTGTCAAACTCGGGGTTTGGCTCGATGCCGCCGAACTCCAACACCTCACGGCCGGAGAGCGCCGCGAAGACCTGGTCGAGGATCCCGGTGCGCCTGACGCTGCCGAGGCCGTAGGTGACAAGGATCTTCGATCCATCGGGTATCTCCCGCGCAATGACCCTGATGCGCCCCTTGCCGAAGATGATCCTGGTGGGATTGTAAAAGGTGAAGTTCCTCATGCATTCTCCTCCTTTCAAGTGCCTTTCCCGGCACCCCCGGGGCGGTCCCGGGACAGGCATGTCAGAGCCGGCTTATCTCCTCTGCGCGGCATCGGTGCAAGACACGTGACGGATACGCGAGGCCGGCGCTGAAGTGCACACCCTAAAAAGCCTCTCGCCGCGCCCCTGGCTCAACTCCGGCTTTCCTGTGGTGCCGGGGTGCTCATCCCGGCTGCCGAGCCTGCTCGAAGGAAATCACGGGAGAGCCTGATGCAGTTGTGCATAAAGAATCCATTGCCGGCACGGAAGCAGTGGATCCTTCCGGGCCGCTCGAGCCGGTGACGAGCTGCCTGTGATTGCTCCGGTCGATCCCGGGTCGCGGCTCCTGATCGGCCGGCATGGCTCGAAGAAGATTGCGACCGGATCGATCGGCCATGAAGCGGGCTGGATAAAGACCGGCCGGACGGGATCGCCCATCGCCTCTTCCTGGCCCTATGCCATTTTTGCAACTATAAACGAGCGCTTGGGAGGGTGTCAATATTCATGTCTTTCCAGAGAGCGGCATGCCATGCACCGATTCCCGGATCGAGCCCCCGCGGGCCCGGGTCCGGTTGCGCAAGTTCCGCGTCCCAATGGGAAGCAAGGCCGGCATCGAGCCGGTGGGCGTGCCGGCTCAGTTTGTTGCACGCGCTCTCCCCCATGCTCCCATTATTATATTAATTAGGGAATGATCCTGACCTGCGGGGCCCGGTGCGGGAGGAAAGCGGCCGTTTGCTCCGCCTGGGCGCTGGGCGATAATCTCCCCGTACCGGGAGGTCGGTACCTCCCGCAGAGGCGGCGGCCCATGAAACAGTGGGGGGCCGATTCTCCCATTTTCACATGAATGGCGATGTCCGTACCGCTCCTGGTCCACGTGCAAGCGTATCTGCCGATGTTGACAAGAGGGTACCGCGGAGGATAACCATGGTCCAAGTTTCAGTACGGCAGAGAGGGGAGACAATGGATCGCGCACAGAGGCTCGGAGAACACGGCATCGCGGCGCTGCTGTGGCGGTTCTCCCTTCCCGCCGTAGTGGGCATGCTGGTGCAAGCGCTTTATAACGTGGTGGACCGGGCCTTCATCGGGTGGGCCGTGGGGGCTCCCGGAATCGCCGGAATCAGCATCGCCTTTCCCCTGATGATGATGCTCATGGCCTTCGGCATGCTCATCGGCATCGGGGCGACCTCACTCATCTCCATCCGGCTTGGCCAGAAGAGGCAGGAAGATGCGGAGAAGGTGCTGGGAAACGCCTTCGTGCTCTTTGTTCTGGTCTCCCTTGTGCTCACGATCCTGGGCCTGGTGTTCATGGTGCCCATCCTGTTCATGTTCGGGGCCGATGCCGAGGTTCTCCCCTATGCGCGGGAGTATCTCGAGATCATCCTGCTGGGCACCGTGTTCCAGTCCATCGGGCTGGGCATGAACAATTTCATCCGCGGGGAGGGCAACCCCAACCGGGCCATGTTCACCATGATCGCGGGCGCGGTCTTGAACGTGATCCTGGACCCGGTGTTCATCTTCGGATTCGGCATGGGCGTCCGGGGGGCGGCCATCGCAACGGTGATTTCACTGGCGGTCTCTTCCGTCCTGGTGATGTGGTACTTCCTCGGGGGTGCGAGCCTGCTCAAGATACGGCCCAGGTTCTTCCGCCTCCAGAGGCGCATCGTGCTCGACATTGCAGCCGTGGGCTCGGCCCCCTTTGCCATGCAGCTGGCCTCGAGCGTGATCGTCACACTCTTCAATCACCAGCTCCGCATCCACGGAGGGACCCAGGCCCTGGCCGTGATGGGCATCATGTTCAGCGTTCTCATGCTCATGCTCATGCCCGTGGTGGGGATCTCGCAGGGCGCCCAGCCGATCATCGGCTACAACTACGGGGCAGGCAGCTTCCTGCGGGTGATCAGGACCGTTCGCCTCGCCGTCATGGTGGCAACGGGGGTGACCCTCACCGGCTTCGTGATCGCCATGCTCTTCTCCCCTCTCATCATGGCGGCCTTCAGCGGAGGGGATGCCGGTCTCGTCGCCTTGGGAGGAAGCGCCATGCGCATCTTCTTTTCTATGCTCCCGCTCATCGGCGCTCAGATCGTGGGCGCCAACTACTTCCAGGCGGTGGGCAAGCCCAGGCAAGCCATCTTTCTGAACCTCACCCGGCAGGTATTCCTGCTCATCCCGGCCCTGCTGATCCTGCCCGCCTTTCTCGGGCTTACCGGCGTGTGGCTGGCCGGCCCGGTCTCCGACCTGGGGGCCTTCCTGGTGACCGGCACCTTCGTATACCGGGAGATGGGGCGGCTCAGACTGAGGGCGGAAGCCGAGCACGAGCCCATGGCCCTGAAGGTCGCTTCAACCGGCGGTGGCTCGTAGAATGCGGGGTGCACCCCGGTGCGGCGGCCGCCAGGACCGGTGCACCTTGTCCGGACGCCCTCGAGGCGCTCTTGTCCGGTTCCTGCCTTAGGGTCCCTGATCCCAGGTTCCCGGGCCGTTCGCGCCATCCTCAAGGATATCGGCTGCGCCGCCCACGACGAGCCGAAGCCGGTTGCCGTCGCTCAAGGGCACCGGTCATCCCGGCCCGCCTGAGGGATCATGCCGGGCCTCTCGAGGACCGGCCGCCCTTCAAAGGGCAAGCGCAGCCTTTCTCGTGAATGGAGATCTTCAGGATAGGTTTTCGTTGTCAGCCTTGCGCGGGAGGGCGTTCTTTCCGAACGGTATTCCCAGCTTGCGCATCCGGTTCCTCAGGGTGTTGGGCTTGATCCTGAGCAGGGATGAAGCACTGCCGGGTCCCTGGACTCTTCCTCCGGTCTTCTCGAGCGTTGCCTGGATATGCTCTTTCATAACCTCGTCCAGGGTGCGCCAGCGCCTGGATCCCCCCTCGGGCTGCGCCGTCAGCGGGTAGGGGTCGGCCGGCTGCAGCGGGTTGGGGTCGGCAGACAGGGGGATGAGAACATCATCGAACTCGAGCGGCTCCTTGGAACCCCTGGCCCGCCACCTGATCAGGGCGCGCTCCACGATATTTTCCAGCTCGCGCACGTTTCCCGGCCAGTCATAGGCTTTGAGCTTATCCATGGTGCCCGGAAGTATCACCGGCATGCCGCCGAGGTTCATCTCTCGCGATTTCTTCATGATAAAATAGAGTACCAGGTCCGGGATGTCGTTCTTACGGTCCCTCAGCGGCGGGATGACGATGGGGAACACGTTGAGACGGAACCAGAGATCCTGCCGGAACGTCCTCTCGCGCACCATCTTCTCCAGGTCTCTGTTCGTGGCGGCAATCACCCGCACGTCCGCCTTCACCGGCTTGGTCCCACCGACGCGCCATAACTCCCCTTCCTGCAGCACCCTGAGGAGAACAGCCTGCGCATGCAGCGGCAGGTCCCCGATCTCGTCGAGAAAGAGGGTGCCTCCGTCGGCCAGCTCGAAGAACCCGGGCTTCCTGGTCACGGCTCCGGAAAAGGCGCCTTTTTCATGGCCGAAGAGCTCGGTGTTGACGAGCCCCTGGGGAATGGCCCCGCAGTTGACCTTGACAAAGGGGCCGTTCTTGCGGGGAGAGGCGGTGTGAATGGCGGTGCAGACAACCTCCTTGCCTACCCCGGTTTCCCCCAGGAGCAGCACGCTGCAGTCCATCGGGGCAACCTGCTTGGCCGCATCCATGACCTCTTTCATGCCGCCGTGAGAGCCGATGATCCCGGCGTGAGGTATCCCGTAGAGCTCATTCCTCAAGGCCTGGTTGTCGTTTTCCAGCATTCCCTTGATGTGGAGTATTTCCCGGTAATGCAAGGCGTTGGCCAGGGCTATGGAAAAGGGCTCGTAGAGCTGCAGGACGAGATCCGCATGCTCCCTGGAGTACCTGTTTGGTCCCCTGCAGAAGAAGTTGACCTGTCCCAGCCTTTTTTCATCGAACGCCACCCTGAGCATGATGCTCGATGTGTCCAAGCAGTTCAGGGATTTCCACGCGTCCATATGGATCGGGGGTTTTTCCCGCTCGTTGAAGATGTAGACTGTCTCTGTGAGAGCGGATTTATTGAGCATATACCACTCGTGCGATTCCTGAGAAATCCTGATGGTCTTGTCGCTGCCCAGGTTCAGGGGAAAGTTCGATGCAGCGGCAAGATAGATGAGAGATCGGTTCATCTCGTCATAGTGGGTGATCGTAATTCCATCCAGGGGGATGTAGTCCTTGAGATACTCGAGGCAACTCTCCGCCACGGTCTGAATGTCCAGGCTCCCGCAGATGCGAAGCGTTGCCTCACGGAAGAAGGTGTCTATGTCCGCCATTATCAAGTCCGTTCTCGTGGTGAAATGCCAGAGGCTTTCTCGTGATGCATTATCTGGCGTTTCCGGGAGTTCACTACCATATAATTCACTCGGACTGCAACATATGGGAGCAGGTAAAATAATGCCCGTCTAACTTGTTGAAATATATACTCATAATTCTTGGCACAGTTATGGCTTATAAACTTCACTATATGAAGACAGAGCATAAGCGTACTCGCTTATCACTGGAAGGCACTGCTAACCTCTGCGCGGAAGGTCGGGAGGTTGGTGGTGAGGTATTTCACAAAAAATGCGTAGGAGGATAACGCAGCATGAGTGAGAATGGGAACGAGAAAGACAAGAAAAAGATTTCCCGTCGAGGCCTTCTGAAAGGGGCTGGTTTGCTTGCCGGCGGAGCAGCCCTGATGTCCACGTTGCCTCAGACGACCAGCGAAGCCTTCGCCAAGACGGCCGACGCCAAGGCCTCGGCAGGCGAACCTTCGTACGAGGTGTACAACACCGACGTCCTCGTCATCGGCGGAGGAATAGGCGCTACCACAGCCGCTCTCCAGGCCTTTGGCGAAGGGGTCAACGTCACGATGGTGGACAAGGGCCCGTTTAGGCAGTCGGGCGGCGGCGGCATGAACTGGGCCGTCATTACCGGCTGGATCGATGATGTCGCACGTGCCTTCAGGTACAACATCTACAACTCCGAGGGCATGATCAACCAGAAGGTGGGCAAGACCCTTCACGAGGAATGGGCCAGCGAGAACCTGCTCGCCCTGCTCGCCCAGCGTGGTACCTCGGTTTTCAGGAGGCATCCCGATGGGAAGTTCTGGGTCCTGAACGCCGCCTATGGCAACATGTTCGAAGACTACTTCCCCAGGCACGACATGGACGAGGCCAAGGGGTTCGGCCTGAAGATCGTCGACCGGACCATGATCACCGAGTTCCTGGTTCAGGACGGACGGTGCATCGGTGCAATGGGCATCTACCTGCCCACCGGGGCCTTCCGCGTCTTCCGGGCAAAGGCGGTGGTCGCGGCAGCCGGTCCTTACCCGTGGATGTACGGCTGGAACACCGTTGCTCCTCAGACCATTCACAGCCCGGACTGCACCGGAGACCTGGATGCGATCGCCTTCCGGCGCGGCTGCAGGATGCAGGACATGGAGTTCTGGGAGAACGACCTCATCAGCATCGAGCCTTCCGGACTCTCGTGCAGCTATAACGGCGGCATCGGGGCCGACGCCCAGGGCGCCTATCATTACGTGTGCGACAAGGACGGCGTTTACTGGATGAAGGATATCCCCGAGGCCGAAATGACCAGGGGCAGATTCATCCGCGAGATCGCCAAGAGAGTCGAGCAGGGTAAGGGCAGCCCCAACGGCGGCGTATACCTCGACCTGCGCGCCGGCGAAGAGATCATCAGGACGATGAGGGTGCATTACTCGCGCAACATCAAGCACTTCAAGGAGATGTTCGGGATCGATGTCACGAAGCAGCTGCTCGAAGTTGCTATTGAATGGCCTGAGAACCATGGTCATCCGGTCGTTGACGAGAACTTCGAATCCGACCTCAAGGGCGTGTTCTACCCCGTGGGCGGCGGCGTACGCGGAGCCCGGATCAATCACACCTGCCAGGGTCCGATCATCGGCGGCAAGGTCTCCGGAAGAAACGCGGCCAAGCTTGCCAAGAAGGATCCCGAGTTCAAGGATATCGACTGGAGCCAGGTGCATGAAGAGTATGCACGCCTCCACGAGCTCCGGACCAGGAAGCCCGGCAAGCCGATCACCGTGCACGAGGTGAGGCATGCGATCCAGAGAGCCTGCTTCGATGCCCTGGGCCCGATCAGGAAAGGCCCTGCCATCGAGAAATCGATCAAGGAGCTCGAGCGGATCAAGAAGAACGACATGCCCAGGATGGCCCTGCGTGAAGACGCGATGCAGTACAATATCGAATGGAAACAGGCCATAGAGAACTACAACATGATCGATATCGCCGAGGCGTGCTGCAGGGCGTCGCTCATGAGGACCGAGACCAGAGGCTCCCACTACCGGAGCGATTATCCGCAGCGGGATGACGAGAACTGGCTGTGCAACATCGTTGTGAAGAAAACCAAGAGCGGCATGGAGCTCAAGAAAACTCCGATCGTTACCCTGGAACTGTCTCCCGAGCAGATCAAGAAGATGCTGAAGACCGGTTGGAAGAAAGAATACGCGAGGGAGGTGTAACACATGAAAGTAAAGGTACAGAGATTCAATCCGGCAAAGGACGCGAAGCCTTACTACAAGACTTACGAGGTGCCGTGGAAGAAAAACATGACCGTGCTGGAAGCACTCATGTATATTTACGAGAACTATGAACCCATAGCCTTCGACTACAGCTGCCGCGGCAGGGTATGTGGACGCTGCAGCATGATGGTCAACGGCAAGCCGACCATGGCATGCTTCACGCCGATCCAGAACGGCCAGGACATCACCGTCGAGCCGCTCAGGGGCTATCCGGTGGAACGCGATCTTATCGTGGACAAAACCGAGATGCAGGACAGGATCTCGAATATCGAGAGGCGGGTACGGTCCAAGCCGATCAAACCCGAAGACATCCAGAAGTCCTATGATCCCGCAGTGAAGCAGACGCTCGACAACCTCGAGTGGTGCTGCCGCTGCCTCTCGTGCAACGCCGGCTGCCCGGTGCTCAACCAGATGTCTGATCCAGAGAAATACATCGGTCCGGCAGGCATGCGCGCCATCATCCTGCGCCACTACGATCCGAACGACGAAGGCGACAGGGTTCTGGAAGCGGTTCAGAACGGGCTCTACAGCTGCATCCTCTGCGGCCAGTGCGACCAGAACTGCCCTGCGAAGGAGATCGAGCACGTGAAGCTGTTCAAGGAGATGCGTGCTGAGGCAGAGAAACGGGGTCTCAAACCGTAAAAGCCCGGCCGTCGAGCGGGAGG